>NZ_JBEOOL010000617.1:0-267 GCF_040309225.1 Pseudoalteromonas sp. GW168-MNA-CIBAN-0100
ATTTAATGAAGGTGGGGTTCACAAAAAGACACTCCTTTCTCAAAGTATTGACCGCTATACAAACTTTTATAAAAGCTTAAACCCATTAAGCTTTGACGATGCCACGAACCCAGAAGCGTTACATTGTTGGGCACATAAAGAGTTCGAACGTTTAGATGAAAAAACAACACCGTGGCATTTATATAATTTCCTTCGCAGTGCAGCACATCAAGAGCTCACTGATGAGTTAGATCTAGAGCAATTCGAGCGCCCTGAGCAGCCTTCTCT
>NZ_JBEOOL010000618.1:0-267 GCF_040309225.1 Pseudoalteromonas sp. GW168-MNA-CIBAN-0100
GCATTTAGCTGTTTTTGTAAGTGAGCGTCAAAGCACATACAAATAATACGAATAAATAAATTACCTCTAGCAGTGACACTAATCATATTATTTTCAATAGTGACCATCCCATCAGCAATTAAAGGCTCAATTGCCGTTAGTGCATCAGCAAAGTAGTGGTTAAAGTTAAGTGCATGTTTGGCACTAAATGCCTCCATATCTAACTCAAACTGGCATATAAGCTGTTTAATTGCATCAGCGCGTATTACATCATCGGCACTTAAGTGC
>NZ_JBEOOL010000619.1:0-267 GCF_040309225.1 Pseudoalteromonas sp. GW168-MNA-CIBAN-0100
CTGGAACACCTTGTTATTAGGTGTTGTGTTGTCATTCTTATCGGCTTATGCCTGTATTTATATGTTTTTAAAAGTAATAGAACGCATGGGAATGTTGCCATTTGTTATTTACCGATTATTGCTAGGGGTCGGGTTAATTGTATTTTTAACGCTGTAATTAATATTTTAACTCGTTTAATTTAAGCGTTTAAAAGCCTTCCTAGTGTGGAAGGCTTTTTTGTCAGTGATACTTTTAACGTTAGTGGCTTAATTATTAAGTTACTTAGG
>NZ_JBEOOL010000620.1:0-267 GCF_040309225.1 Pseudoalteromonas sp. GW168-MNA-CIBAN-0100
TTATTAGAGTGATCAGTGGCCAATTTAGAGGCCGAAAGCTGCCCGTTAAAGACGTACAAGGGCTGCGCCCAACAACCGATCGTATAAAAGAAACAGTGTTTAATTGGTTAATGCAAGATACCCGAGAGGCAAATGTGCTCGACTGTTTTGCTGGTTCTGGCGGTTTAGGTTTTGAGGCACTGTCGCGATTTGCTAAAAGCGCTACTTTTGTTGAACTTGACGCTGCCGCAGCAAAGCAAATTGAGCTAAACATTAGCACTTTAAAGC
>NZ_JBEOOL010000621.1:0-267 GCF_040309225.1 Pseudoalteromonas sp. GW168-MNA-CIBAN-0100
TTGCAGAGCAAGAAGTACAACGTGAAGCGTCAAAAGCGCAGCGCGAAAGTATTATTGCTGACATGCATGCACTGCACTTACTCGCAACTGACGAGCAGGGTTTTGATTGGAAGCAGTTTGAAAGCCAATACAATCGTTTAAACAAAGCATGGCGTAGTGTGGGTAAAGTTGACCCTAAAACGTACCGTGTATTAAACGATCGTTATAAAAACGAGCAGCAGCGTGTGCTAGCGGCGTTAAATGCGTTTCATAAAGGCAATGCGGTAC
>NZ_JBEOOL010000622.1:0-267 GCF_040309225.1 Pseudoalteromonas sp. GW168-MNA-CIBAN-0100
CTTTTAGTTTTCCTCTTGCTGATTTACGCCATTGTAAACGCGCTGGTTCTATTGGCTCTACCGTAGATACTCAAACGCTTTTCCCAGTAGTACCAAATATTAAAGAAGAATTTAACACCGAGGGTTTAACACCTGAACAACTTCTTAAAAGCTTAGAAACTCAAAAGCAACGTATTAATGAAAGAATGTCTGATTTTTATATCAATACATTGCGTGTATTTAGCCGCTATGTTTTAGGTTTTGAGCTATCAGTACCAAGAGATAAAG
>NZ_JBEOOL010000623.1:0-267 GCF_040309225.1 Pseudoalteromonas sp. GW168-MNA-CIBAN-0100
TTCAACGTAGGCAATCGCACCACCACTAGCCGCTTCTGGTGATACATGGCCAATTGATAAGCCTGATGTGCCGCCAGAAAAACGACCATCAGTGATCAAGGCACATTTTTCTGCTAAGCCTTTTGACTTTAAGTAACTGGTTGGATAAAGCATTTCTTGCATTCCAGGCCCGCCTTTTGGCCCTTCATAACGAATAACCACTACATCGCCGGCTTTTACTTCGTCGTTTAAAATACCTTCTACCGAATCATCTTGCGACTCATACAC
>NZ_JBEOOL010000624.1:0-267 GCF_040309225.1 Pseudoalteromonas sp. GW168-MNA-CIBAN-0100
TTCAACGGTCACTTTAAAGCCCGCCTCAATTAATTTTTTTGCACCTATTGGCGACAGTGCAGTACGTTGCTCATAAGGTTTAGTTTCGGCTCTCAGCCAAATATGTGCTTTTTTCATAATATTAGTGTTCAGTAATTGGATGAAAAAGAGACCTAGCTAGATTAATAAAACTAGCTAGTATCTTAATAAATCAACAAATCCCTTTGTTGCTTGGGGATCAGAATGAACCACGAACACCAATTGAGTAGCGAGGGCCAGTTTCAATGG
>NZ_JBEOOL010000625.1:0-267 GCF_040309225.1 Pseudoalteromonas sp. GW168-MNA-CIBAN-0100
CCAAAGCACTGGGCGCCGATCATGCTATAAACTATAAAACCACTGATTTTGTAGAATATATGAAGGCTAATAACCTAACGGCTAACACAATTGTAGATCCTGTTTCGGGTAGTTATTTAAACAAAAATGCGGCTGTTGCGGCTATGGATTGCCAAATTGTAATGCTGGCATTTTTAGATGGTCGTTTTGCTGAAGTTGATTTTGCCCGTTTACTGCAAAAACGTATCTCGTTTCATACATCAACACTTAGAAACCGTAGTATAGAGT
>NZ_JBEOOL010000626.1:0-267 GCF_040309225.1 Pseudoalteromonas sp. GW168-MNA-CIBAN-0100
GATATAGCAAGTTATATAAAAACCCAGACTAAAGAGGCATTGGGGTTATCGGGTAATGCTTTGATAGAGCAAACAGGTAAAACAAAGCAAACACTTAAATCTTCTGAGGAAGTGTTTAGCATAGAAACGACGGTAAAAGGCAAACCGTATATCACCTCAGCAAAATTTGATAACCGTTATCAGTTGTGGACTCTGTCACAAATGGCGATGCAACCAATAAAAAATCTGTATTATTGGAAAGTTGGCTTGTATGTCCTAGTTTATGTG
>NZ_JBEOOL010000627.1:0-267 GCF_040309225.1 Pseudoalteromonas sp. GW168-MNA-CIBAN-0100
GGTAAGCTTAATACTAACCAGCTTTGTTAGTAGTGCAAATCCACCCAAAGAAATTTTTTGGGAAGACCTAATTCCACAAGGTCATATGCAAATAAACACCCAAGCGCAAGCTAACCACGAAGGCAGTGAACAAAACTGGGTTCAACCAGATCTAAACGCCCCTGTAGTAAAAGCACTTGATGGTAAATCGGTAAGCCTACCGGGTTTTGTAGTACCACTTGAAGGCGACAGTGAAGTAATTACCGAGTTTTTACTGGTTCCTTATTT
>NZ_JBEOOL010000628.1:0-267 GCF_040309225.1 Pseudoalteromonas sp. GW168-MNA-CIBAN-0100
CGAAAAGAAAACGGAGCCGAGAATGATTAAAAAATTAGCCATAATTTTATGTGGAGTATGTTTAAGCACATCTGTAATGGCAAAAACCCAAGCTGAATTTCAAACATATTTGGACGCTTTAAAGCAAGAAGCAATTGCAAAGGGTTACGACAGCCAGCTTATTGATCAAGCATTTGCTGGTGCAAGCTATAAAGAAAAAATAGTATCTGCTGATAAAAATCAGCCAGAAGTCAAAGAAACGCTTGAAACCTATTTACCTAAACGTGT
>NZ_JBEOOL010000629.1:0-267 GCF_040309225.1 Pseudoalteromonas sp. GW168-MNA-CIBAN-0100
GTGTAGAGCCAAACGCCGTAATAAGTGCGGCCCAATGCCATGGCTCGTTTTCCCACAGCGCCAAACCTAATCCCACAGGCATACCTACTAAATTGGTAAGTAACAAAGTTTGCATAATACTATGGTGTTTAGGTAACTTTCGTATTAGTACATTATTTATTGCCAGTGTAATTGCGACTACAAGTGCAAATATAGCCGCCCAATTAATGTCGGTAGGCTGAATAACAATAAGTACCCCTATAAAGCCAATAACAGCCACAGCTATGC
>NZ_JBEOOL010000630.1:0-267 GCF_040309225.1 Pseudoalteromonas sp. GW168-MNA-CIBAN-0100
TAGTTATTCCTTATAAAATTAATTATACGGCAGCAAACCCCACCGCAATGTTTAGTGACTGCCTTCTTCGATGAAAGCTTCTTGGCTAATTTTAGCTATGTCTTTGTCTTCTTTGGTTAAAATAGTTTTTTGCCACGAACCTTGAGCAAACCACGCATAGGTAATAAGCGCAATAACTACGTTGGTAATGGCAAATGAATACCAAATACCGTGATCTCCTAATTGCGTATGTTTAGATAAAATATACGCCGCAGGAAACTGTACAAC
>NZ_JBEOOL010000631.1:0-267 GCF_040309225.1 Pseudoalteromonas sp. GW168-MNA-CIBAN-0100
GTTAAGTAGCGTTTCAAGTTCGCTCCACGACAAACCAGATTCATCCCAGTTTACATTTGCATCATCAGCACCCGTTGGGATGTATGCAAGGTAAGCCGAGTTTGAATAAAAGTCACGTGTATCGCCTAAATCATCTTTTTCAAAAAGACCCATTGTATAGCTAAATGGGCGGCCAGAGCGACGCTCAAAGTACATGTTAAACTTGGTTTGGTAGCCAGAAAAAAGCTCAGTATTATAGCTCACATTAACCTTAAAGCTATGCTCCAC
>NZ_JBEOOL010000632.1:0-267 GCF_040309225.1 Pseudoalteromonas sp. GW168-MNA-CIBAN-0100
TCTAAAAGTTCTACCTTTGAGCATACAGTTATTTCATTAATGGATGAGGGAAAGTATGGGGATTTGTTAGTAGAGGCTGGTGTAAATGTTTACTGTTTAAACATATTAAATAGTAAGTTAAGTATTTTCCGTGTGTTTAAAATATTTAGTTTAATAAAAACACTAAAACCAGATGTTGTACAAACTTGGATGTTTCATGGGGATTTGTTTGGTGGTGTGTTTTCGCGTTTAGCAGGTGTTAAAAATATTGTTTGGGGAGTCCACCAC
>NZ_JBEOOL010000633.1:0-267 GCF_040309225.1 Pseudoalteromonas sp. GW168-MNA-CIBAN-0100
CGAAACGATGCGTGCACAATACATGCGTAACTTTAGAAAGTTAATAGAAGCTTGCATTAACTCACATACGGATGGATAATTAGCAACAATATTTGCGGGCTATCCTCATTTCCTTATATTATATAGTGTAACAGTTAATTGGTAATTGTCTGTTGTTCAAAAACTGTTTTTGTCTTCTTAAACAGTACATTCTGTTTTAATGTATTATGGTTATTATTACTATTATCTTTAGTTGGGTATTTAACGACACTGTATCAACTATTAAGT
>NZ_JBEOOL010000634.1:0-266 GCF_040309225.1 Pseudoalteromonas sp. GW168-MNA-CIBAN-0100
TCGAGGGATTTTAAATCCCTTGTGTCTACCAATTCCACCACTCGGGCATCGAGTTTGCTAATTAAAGCGTGTGGAGTGTTGAAATGGAGGCGGAACCCGGAGTCGAACCGAGGTAAACGGATTTGCAATCCGGTGCATGGCCACTCTGCCATTCCGCCCCAATACTGGAGTAATAACCTTGAGATAAACTTGGAGCGGTACACGAGGCTCGAACTCGTGACCTCGACCTTGGCAAGGTCGCGCTCTACCAACTGAGCTAGTACCGC
>NZ_JBEOOL010000635.1:0-266 GCF_040309225.1 Pseudoalteromonas sp. GW168-MNA-CIBAN-0100
CCTAAGTGGGCACAGCTTTTTAAAATTGAGTCGAGGTTTTCGCGACAAATACGCACCGATTCGCTTAATGTATTTTCCGAATCAAGCATGCGCCATTTAGTTGCCTCTGGCACTGAAATACCTAGCCACTGCATAAACTCTAAGGTTTTTTCACCACCACAAGGCGTAAAGGTTAATATAATCCGATTAGGTGTCAGGCCTTGTGCTTTGCATGTGCGCGCATAACTGGTTATTAAATCTATGGTTGCTTGTGCGTTGTACACGGC
>NZ_JBEOOL010000636.1:0-266 GCF_040309225.1 Pseudoalteromonas sp. GW168-MNA-CIBAN-0100
CCACTTTGCTGTCCGCCTTGTGATTGATTACCTTGGTAACCACCACTTTGTTGCCCACCTTGCTGGTCGCCACCACGGCTCCCTAACATTTGCATTTGGCCGGTAAAACCGTCAACTACAATTTCAGTCGTGTATTTTTCTTGGCCTTGTGGGTCAGTCCATTTACGTGTTTGAAGTTTACCTTCAACATAAATTTGTGAACCTTTACGGCAATATTCACCAACAATTTCTGCTAACTTGCCAAAAAATACCACACGGTGCCACTC
>NZ_JBEOOL010000637.1:0-266 GCF_040309225.1 Pseudoalteromonas sp. GW168-MNA-CIBAN-0100
GAGCTTGTGTGTAAGCCTCACCAGCTTGAGGAAAAGTTGTAAATACGCCAATAAATACCAGTAAAATCCATTTAATCATTATTCATTCCCTGAATTAAAACTTTAAAATAGTGTAGCTATAAATGTGAAAAAACACATCAACATTACTAATCCAAAAAGCACAATTAAAGCTATGGGTTGAGTTCACCTTGTGTCTTGGTTTTTATAAAACACCTGCACAGTATAAAACCTCACCTACAATAATTAAACCACCACACTCAACAAAA
>NZ_JBEOOL010000638.1:0-266 GCF_040309225.1 Pseudoalteromonas sp. GW168-MNA-CIBAN-0100
GGCCATGTTGCCATAATTAGCCAGCGCACGAGCTTGCTTGATGAGTGCGCTATCGTTATGTTTGGGGTGTAATTGCTTATTTTTATAAATATAGGTGGTTGCCGGTTTATCTGGCTGCAAAATAACAACGTTATCATTTTGCATGTAAGCAAAGTTTTTATCGTACTGCATCATTGCACGCTGCTTATTTTTGGCCACAGGGCGAGTGAGATCGTGACCAATCATTGGGTGTTCACCGCTGGCGCCAATAAGCGACAGTAAGGTGG
>NZ_JBEOOL010000639.1:0-266 GCF_040309225.1 Pseudoalteromonas sp. GW168-MNA-CIBAN-0100
GGGCACGACCAACGAAATCACGCTGCGCGAGAAATTCCCGAAGGCGACGATCGTCGCGTACGACGACACGCCGTTCGCGTTCGCCGCGCTGCGCGCCGGCAACGTGCAGGCCATCACGCAGGACGGCCCGAAACTGATCGGCCTGCTCGCGAACGTGCCCGACAAGCAGAACTACGAGATCCCGGCGTTCACGATCTCGAACGACTACATGGGCGTCGGCGTGCCGAAGGGCGAGACGCGCCTGCTCGGCTTCGTCAACGATACGT
>NZ_JBEOOL010000640.1:0-266 GCF_040309225.1 Pseudoalteromonas sp. GW168-MNA-CIBAN-0100
GTATATAACAGGATGTTTGAATTTAGCTTTAGGGGGGCTAAATATTGGTAATAAATACGCTTGAAGTACTTCAAGCGTATTTAAAATAAAATGGAGTATTTAAAGATGGGCGGCGATAATTTTTTTATCTTTTTCAGGCATGTTATCTACCACTAAATCAAATGAATTATCAATCATTCGCTTAATCTCATTTTGCGGGATTGTGCCATCTAGTATTATGGTATTCCAAAGGCGTTTATTCATATGATAGCCAGGGATCACTGCAG
>NZ_JBEOOL010000641.1:0-266 GCF_040309225.1 Pseudoalteromonas sp. GW168-MNA-CIBAN-0100
CGGTACTGGTAAGCGTTTTGATATTCCAACTACACGTGCTGTAGTAGATGCTATTGTATCGGGTAAACTAGTTGGCGTAGAAACTCAACACATTGATGTTTTAAACCTAGACGTACCTGTAGCCGTTCCAGGTGTAGACAGCAACTTACTTAACCCAATTAATACCTGGGAAGACAAAGCTAAGTATGCTGAATATGCAGCTAAACTTGCAGCCGATTTCACTGAAAACTTCACTAAATATGACGTATCAGACGAAATTAAAAATG
>NZ_JBEOOL010000642.1:0-266 GCF_040309225.1 Pseudoalteromonas sp. GW168-MNA-CIBAN-0100
TTTATGATAAGTGAAACGTGTTATCGCTATACACCGATATTAAGAAATGAAAATCTAAAAATAGCAGAGCTGTTACTCGATTTGACTGAGTCAAAGCGAAGCTGGGGTTTTGGATTATGTTTTTTATATTTGCGTAATGTAAAAAAGCACAAGTGGAATCACAAGCAAGTTTACCGCATTTACCGTGATCTTGAGTTAAATTTGCGGATCAAGCCAAGGAAACGCTTAAATAGAGATAAGCCTGAGCCATTGGCAGTACCAGAAAC
>NZ_JBEOOL010000643.1:0-266 GCF_040309225.1 Pseudoalteromonas sp. GW168-MNA-CIBAN-0100
TTTTAATTCTCCGGGAGTTTGTGCACCCCGTAACAGTAACAAGCAAATAATTGCGCGCTGCTGCGCACTAAATTTTAAGCTACTAAACTCGGTGTTACAAAAACGGTGGTCGTATTTATTTACTCGCCCAGAAAGCCCTTCATCAATGGTAACCAGTCGGGCATTTATTAATTCATCGAGTGCAATTTGCACTTCGCTGTCGGTTAAGTTTAAAACCGGTGCACGATTTGATTTTTGATTACACGCATTAGTTAGCGCATTTAACG
>NZ_JBEOOL010000644.1:0-266 GCF_040309225.1 Pseudoalteromonas sp. GW168-MNA-CIBAN-0100
CTCGTGAGGAGCCGGTACCATATTCTTTACCTGCTAGAACCACTAATGGTGTTCCACTCTCTTGATATGCCATTGCCGCATCATAAATACTCTCTAGCTTATCGTCAGGTTGAGTACGAGTGACACCGCCCTCAGTACCGGGGGCGAGTAAGTTTTTAAGGCGCACATTAGCAAATGTACCACGCATCATCACTTCGTGATTACCACGGCGAGAACCATAAGAATTAAACTGTGCTTTTTCTACCCCATTTTCTTGCAGGTAAAGT
>NZ_JBEOOL010000645.1:0-266 GCF_040309225.1 Pseudoalteromonas sp. GW168-MNA-CIBAN-0100
GACCTACGGCCACAACTTAACTTGCCTATTATTAATGAAATAACGAAAGACTTTTCATAATGACTGTTTTTTATAATTATTTAGAGCAAATTATCCATTACGTCATTGTATAGATCATCTTCACCAACATGCAGATATAATTCTGTAGTAGAGATTTGACTATGACCTAGCAACAACGAAATATTTTTGATATTAGCCCCATTATTGTAAAGGTTTGTTGCATAGCTGCGGCGCAATGAATGCGGAGGTGGGGCGTTGTATTTCAC
>NZ_JBEOOL010000646.1:0-266 GCF_040309225.1 Pseudoalteromonas sp. GW168-MNA-CIBAN-0100
GGTGTATTTGATAAGTCACTTGCGCAAGCGGTAGAAAAAGCAATAATGGCATCTGACTTAGGTTTAAACCCAATGTCAGCAGGTTCAGTTATTCGTGTACCATTACCAGCATTGACTGAAGAACGTCGTAAAAACTTAATTAAAATTGTTCGTGGTGAAGTTGAAGGCGGTCGTGTTGCAGTACGTAACATTCGTCGTGACGCGAATGGCGATTTTAAAAACTTATTGAAAGATAAAGATATTTCTGAAGATGAAGCGCGTCAAGC
>NZ_JBEOOL010000647.1:0-266 GCF_040309225.1 Pseudoalteromonas sp. GW168-MNA-CIBAN-0100
GCCGTTAATACCGTATAACGCCCTTTAGCTGCTTGTTGTAAACGCGCTGTATAGCCCTCAATATCGGCATTAACCGCCTCAGGTTTTGTATAAATAAGTAACCGCGGGCCAGTGTTTTTTACTAAAAAGTTGTCATCTTTAGGTAAACTACTAACTAATATACTTTTAGCTGGATCAAGCTGCGCCATACCATGATCCGACACTATCACTAAGTTTACTTCTTGATCTAATTTGCTTAAACGCGCTTGTAACTGCCCCATTAACTC
>NZ_JBEOOL010000648.1:0-266 GCF_040309225.1 Pseudoalteromonas sp. GW168-MNA-CIBAN-0100
GTGTTAATGACAGCCACAACCGCAATGTTTGGTTTACTGCCACTGGTATTCGCTACCGGCCCTGGCGCTGAGATTCAAAAGCCATTGGCGATTGTGGTTGTTGGCGGGTTAATTACATCAACAATTACAACACTTTATTTACTGCCTATCTTTTATGGTTGGTTGGAGAAAAAACATGGCTGAACAGTTACTTTTTACCCTAAATGTACCCACAAACATAAAAGATGAAGTGGTTGATATATTAATTGGCATAGACTGCATTACCG
>NZ_JBEOOL010000649.1:0-266 GCF_040309225.1 Pseudoalteromonas sp. GW168-MNA-CIBAN-0100
CACAGAGGTCATGACAGACTTGATGCCAATGGACACAGTCCGCTAGTACTGGATAAAAAGGTGTCAAATCAAAGCCACCGCCAAACCACCAAATGGGGTCTTCGCCCTCGGCTTCGGCGACGAACAAGCGCACATTGGCATGGCTAGTTGGGACATTGGGGTTTTTTGGGTGAACAACCAGTGACACACCCATCGCTTGAGCTTTACGACCTGCAATATCAGGGTGACGTGCGGTGGCAGAGGCGGGCAAGTTATGGACATGAATA
>NZ_JBEOOL010000650.1:0-266 GCF_040309225.1 Pseudoalteromonas sp. GW168-MNA-CIBAN-0100
CTTTATATCCTCGTCATCAAGCGCAAGTTGTGCATCTTCTTCGAAGCGTTTTTTGTTTTTTGGCGAATACGCCCACCATGCAACGCCTACAAAGGCAACAAAGGCAGAAACGGTCGCAATTGTTTGTAATTCACCAATACCCATTAGCGCTGTCCTTCCATTGCAGTACCCAACTGTTGGAGATAGGCGACCAAAGCATCAAGCTCAGTGGCACCAAGCACCGCATCAGGAGCACCTTCGATATCTTCTTCAGTGTAAGGTACACC
>NZ_JBEOOL010000651.1:0-265 GCF_040309225.1 Pseudoalteromonas sp. GW168-MNA-CIBAN-0100
GTCTAAAACACTGCAAACATGGCGTGCGGGTTGTATTATTCGTGCTGATTATTTAGATAGTGTTGCACAAGGCGTTGAATTTATTGACACCCTTGATAAAGAAGTATTTGCACTGCGTAAAATAACAGGCCAAGCAATGATGACAGGCTTAGCGTTTCCGGTGCTTAGCTCATCGCAAACTTACTTTGCTACATTAACCACTCCAAGTAATGGGCATTTAGTACAAGCCCAGCGTGATTACTTTGGTGAGCATGGGGTTAAAACC
>NZ_JBEOOL010000652.1:0-265 GCF_040309225.1 Pseudoalteromonas sp. GW168-MNA-CIBAN-0100
GTATTGGCCAGTGCAAAAAATAAGAATGATGCTATTGCACAACTGCGTAATAAATATGAGCGCAAGCAACTTGCTCAACGAGCTGATTTTTATAATAACGTGGAGTCAAACCCATTAACTAATGAGCAGCGTCTTGCTGTAATACGCAATAACGATAAAAATTTAGTATTGGCTGCTGCAGGTACCGGTAAAACCTCAGTTATGGTAGCCAAAGCACTTGATCTAATTGCCACAAAACAAGCAATGCCAGAGCAAATACTGGTAC
>NZ_JBEOOL010000653.1:0-265 GCF_040309225.1 Pseudoalteromonas sp. GW168-MNA-CIBAN-0100
CTCTTTTGCATATATTCTAATATGGATTTAATTTGTGGTGGTGTTTTTTGACAGTTGATTCTTCTAAACAACTGAGGAAACTGTTTTTCGAATTCTTCAGCTTTTGATTTCATTAAAATACTGTCAGATAAGAATATCGGCACAACTATGTCGATATAGCAGTATTGAGATAATTTCAAAGCCATATCAATACCTGCAGCATCATGGTCAAAAAAGATACCAACATTAACACTGGGGTTGAGTTCATTAAGCATTATTTTAAGGT
>NZ_JBEOOL010000654.1:0-265 GCF_040309225.1 Pseudoalteromonas sp. GW168-MNA-CIBAN-0100
GGCTCAAATGTACCGGGATTAGCTGACGTAGGTGGTATGTTTGAATCGTCGAGTAACTCAACTGCAGAGATTGAATTGCTAAAATCGCGAAGCATAATAGGTGAAGCAGTAGATAGCCTTAAGCTTGATGTAGTTGTTACCCCAAAATTTTTTCCTTACATTGGAGAAAATGCATACAACTCTTTTTCAGCGATTAAACCAAATCAATTAGCAGAACCTAAATATGGTGCCGATAGTTATGCTTGGGGAGGAGAGGCTATAGATG
>NZ_JBEOOL010000655.1:0-265 GCF_040309225.1 Pseudoalteromonas sp. GW168-MNA-CIBAN-0100
GTTGTATCACCTTGTTAATACCTAAAGCCCTTACATATCTATTTTCATCAAATTTAGCTACAATGCGCGCCTAATTTATTTAAGGTAAACCCCCAGTGAAAAATGCCGTTTTAGCATTACGTGCCCAACAAATAAGCGAATCGCGCCGTGAGTTTAACGCTCGAGGCGCTAAAATGACACGTTGCCAGCAATGCCTACTTGCAGAGCTTTACTGTATTTGTGAAGGGGTTGTACAAGCCGATTGCGACGCCGCTGTGTGTTTACT
>NZ_JBEOOL010000656.1:0-265 GCF_040309225.1 Pseudoalteromonas sp. GW168-MNA-CIBAN-0100
GGCGTAATGGTTTTAGTACGTATGCGCCGCTCTAAACAAAGTAATTCTGAGGTGGCAACAGTACTGCCAACGAGCCCAGCTGTTACCACACCCGCTCCTAAATCAGTAGTTAAACCAGCAGTTAAATCAGTAGTTAAATCGGCAGCTAAGCCAAGCCCTAGCGCCGTAAATACGCAAAATACGACAACAGCACAAATTGCGGCAGAATCTGTTTCAATGCAGCAAATTGATGCCGCGCTGGCAAAACCACAAGCAAGTACTAGCG
>NZ_JBEOOL010000657.1:0-265 GCF_040309225.1 Pseudoalteromonas sp. GW168-MNA-CIBAN-0100
CACGAAAAATGGGTCATTAAATTAACCGTATTATTCGCATTGGCTGTTTTTTGTAAGCGATTATAAAACTCATCAAATTGCTCAGGTGCAATACCTAATCGATGCATGCCGGTATTTATTTTTAACCAGCAGTTTATAGGAGCCTCAAGCTGCGCATTTTCCAGTGCCGCTAATTGGTTTTCGTCATGAATAATTGTTTGAAAATTATTAGCTAATAAAATGGGTAAATCGGCTTCATCAAAAAAGCCTTCTAACAATACAATTG
>NZ_JBEOOL010000658.1:0-265 GCF_040309225.1 Pseudoalteromonas sp. GW168-MNA-CIBAN-0100
TAACCCATATAAAGTAACGGCGGGTGTATGATCATACCCGGATCTTGTAGCAGCGGATTTAAGTCGCGCCCCTCTACCGGAAAATAAGGTAATAAACGCTCAAATGGGCTTGAAAGCAATAAGGTGTACATCATAAAGCCAACACCTAAAAAGCCAAGCACACCAAGTACACGAGCACGCAATACCCAAGGTAGTGCTTTAGAGCGCAGTGCAACAACAGCTGTCCAACCAGCTTGCATCAATAACCACAATAAAATAGCGCCTT
>NZ_JBEOOL010000659.1:0-265 GCF_040309225.1 Pseudoalteromonas sp. GW168-MNA-CIBAN-0100
GTACATGCAGCAACGCACAGCGCAAGCTGAGCAGGCTACAGCAGACGCTTAATTTATGAATACAGCCACATCAGCTGTTACTGTTTTAGGGGCGGGGTCGTATGGCACCGCCCTTGCTATTTGTTTAGCCCGAAATGGTCACAAAGTGACTTTATGGGGACGCAATAGCCAAGACGTTGCGACGCTTGCAGCTGAGCGAAAAAATCAACGTTACTTACCTGAAATTCCTTTTCCTGATACCTTAATCCTTGAAGCAGATTTACAG
>NZ_JBEOOL010000660.1:0-265 GCF_040309225.1 Pseudoalteromonas sp. GW168-MNA-CIBAN-0100
ATAAAATAGAGCGGATGATTTGTGCGGTGCAAATGAGCGGTGGTTATTATGTATCGACTATTCCTAAAGCCGTTTTGTATCAATCGGGTAAGGCTATTAGCTTAATTACCGGCTTAATTGTTATTATTTCGGTTATTACGCTGCCAATACTTATTTTTATTGTAGTGCGTAATTTATTACTTAATCCTATTGAGCTATTAGGTGCAGCTAGCCACCGTGTAGGTGATGGCGATTTAGGTGTTTCACTGCCCGCGCACACCGATGA
>NZ_JBEOOL010000661.1:0-265 GCF_040309225.1 Pseudoalteromonas sp. GW168-MNA-CIBAN-0100
TCTAAAGACTGTGTTTGGCTAAAACGATAGTTAAAAAAGTCTGTGCGGTAATCACGCGTTTTTTCAACAAAATAGCCGCCACCCGCGATTTCAACTTCGGCGTTCTCAAAGTAAAAAACTTTATTAATATTAACGCCCCAGTTTTCAACATCGTCTTCTAGCTCAACAAATCGATACAAATAAGGGTTGCCACCTAAGCTACCATTATAAAAAGTACGTTGATATTCGCCATCGGCGTACTCATCACGCACCGTTACTTCAAGCT
>NZ_JBEOOL010000662.1:0-265 GCF_040309225.1 Pseudoalteromonas sp. GW168-MNA-CIBAN-0100
TCTCAAGATCGCCTGTGTCACTGCGGACGGTCTTTTTAGTGTGGCCGTTGCGCTTATTGGGCTTGTCTGCCTTCTCATGTTTAGGGTAGCCGAGATGCTCTTCCATCTCAGCTTCCAAGGCAGTATCGATAAAGGATTGCATGAGCTGCTTTTGAAAGTCTTTGATGTCATCGAAGCTGTTCATGCTACCAGCCATTTGCTCGGCCAGTTTCTTGATGTCAGATTGAGTAGTCATTGCTTATTCTCCTGTTAATGGATTATAAGC
>NZ_JBEOOL010000663.1:0-265 GCF_040309225.1 Pseudoalteromonas sp. GW168-MNA-CIBAN-0100
CCCCTAAATTTTTCATATCAACTTTACCGCCTTCCTTAGCTTGCGGGCTAAGTACGCGATCTTGTGCGGTTGAACACAAACGTACAAATTTGGCGTCAAGGCCTTTTTTAGGGTTACGGCCATGCGCAATAATTGCAGAATATTCGCTTCCTGCTGGGTGCTCAAATTGCTGTCCTAAAAAGTTATCTAAGGCTTGTGGGCTTATGCCCTTACTAATACCAGCATCAAAAAGTGCTTTTTGTGCGTCTTGCATTGATAGCAATAC
>NZ_JBEOOL010000664.1:0-265 GCF_040309225.1 Pseudoalteromonas sp. GW168-MNA-CIBAN-0100
GTACTTGCAAGCTTAGAAACCCAAGTACAAGCCTCGCAAGAAAGCGTAAGTGATGCGCAACAGCAACAACATGTAATACACACTGAGCTTACGCGATCTGAGCAACAACAAATAAGCATAAAGCAACAAATTCAAACGCTTAAACAAAATCAGATTAAACTACAGCAGCGCCAAACGCATAGTTTAGAGCTTAAAACGCAGCAGCAAACAGTGTGCGAACAACTAGAACACGCTTTGCAGCAGGCAATAGAAAACAACTTAATGC
>NZ_JBEOOL010000665.1:0-264 GCF_040309225.1 Pseudoalteromonas sp. GW168-MNA-CIBAN-0100
GTTTGTGTCGTGGCGTCCATCATTTCACGCAGGTGATACGCTTTGAGTAAATCGTGCGGCGCGAGGGCTTTACCACGGGCATTCTGAGAATCAAAAAACTGAAACGCTTCACTCAAATCATCTAATGTCACTTGAATAAGCTCGCACTTGTTAAGCACAAAATTAAGTAAATTTTGTTTTTCAGTAGTATTCAGACTGGTTACTCGTTCAGAAATGATCTGAGCATTATGTTTGAGGTTTTTAATACTGACTGATGATTCAAAC
>NZ_JBEOOL010000666.1:0-264 GCF_040309225.1 Pseudoalteromonas sp. GW168-MNA-CIBAN-0100
GAATATATTTAAAATCCTTTATAGATTTCTTCAATACGATTCTTCTACTTCTTTGGATTTGGTTCTTATTTTCTCTTATTAAATTAGGGTTTTATTTATGGGCGGTTTAATCGGTTTATTCTCAAAGCTTTTTAGCGGTTTCTCAAAAACTGGCTTAAAGACACTCTTGGTTGGCGCTGGCATTGGCTTAGCGTCTGCTGGTGTGAGTCTAGTTGTTATCAACTATTTCATATCAAAAATTACAGAAATGACAGGGAGTATTGG
>NZ_JBEOOL010000667.1:0-264 GCF_040309225.1 Pseudoalteromonas sp. GW168-MNA-CIBAN-0100
GCAAAACGACTGCTACAGGTATTTCAAAAGCTAAACCAAAGGCAAAAAATAATTTTAGAATAAAACTCAAATAACTGCTGATATCAGTAGCAACTTGTACGCCTTCTGGAACGACACTGGTGAAAAACCCAAATACAACTGGGAAAACAATATAGTAGGCAAAGGCTATTCCAAGATAAAACAACAGAGTGCTGCTGGCTAACAAGGGAACAACTAAGCGTTTTTCATGTTTATATAACCCAGGGGCGACAAAAGACCATACTT
>NZ_JBEOOL010000668.1:0-264 GCF_040309225.1 Pseudoalteromonas sp. GW168-MNA-CIBAN-0100
GCTCTATATATAATGCTCGTGTCTGGATACCTCTTTCTAATAAATTTTTGATAATTGGAGCCCAAACGTTGTGTCGAAAACTTGTTATATCAATTAAGTATTTAGAATCATTTAATACATTTGCAAGTTCTCTATCATTCCTTAAGGATAATTCTTTGGGTGCGCCACCTTTTACACTAAATATTACTTGATCATGGCTTTTCGGAGTAATAATAATTGCCTGCTCTTTATGAGAGCCCTTAATTTCGTTCCATGCATCAAGGT
>NZ_JBEOOL010000669.1:0-264 GCF_040309225.1 Pseudoalteromonas sp. GW168-MNA-CIBAN-0100
ATCGTCTGCATTTAAACCGCTGTTAATATAAAAAAACTCACCTTCTTCTCTAATAACCGTTACTTTGCGCGGCTCAAGTTGCTGCTGCTCATTTACTATCCATACCGTTTGATTATTCACTAATGCTTGCGGTAAACGGTAAATGTTACTGAGCATAGCGCCTGCAAATCTTACCTGTACGTAGCTGCCAAATTTAATTGCTGGTTGTTTGCTTTTTAAACCGTAAGGGTCGTCAATTCGCACCACTAAACTACTCATGCGGGT
>NZ_JBEOOL010000670.1:0-264 GCF_040309225.1 Pseudoalteromonas sp. GW168-MNA-CIBAN-0100
GTACTGAGTTCGGCCATTTTGCTAACCTCAGTTACTTTAGCCAGCGGCTCCATGTTTGCTTGAATAATTGCACGAAAATAATCGAGTTCTTGAGAAACCATAATTAACTAAGCTCCTCTAGTTTGGCTAAATCGCGCACTGCACCTTTATCGGCACTGGTAGCAAGTAGCGCATATGCTTTAAGCGCAGATGATACATAACGCTGACGATCAAGCGGTTTATAAGCCTGCTTGCCACGCGCTAGCTGTTTTTGTTTACGAGCTT
>NZ_JBEOOL010000671.1:0-264 GCF_040309225.1 Pseudoalteromonas sp. GW168-MNA-CIBAN-0100
GTTTTTTATTTTAATAGCTTTGGCTATTCGTGTTGTAATTTAAAACCAAGTTACATTATTTAATTTTAGGAGTAGGTATGTCGCTTTATAATTTTTCGTTTGGCTCTAACATGTCGTCTCACCGTTTACTGGCGCGCTTGCCTAATGCTAAGCGCATTGGTACAGCCGTATTACAAGGTTATGAGCTAACCTTTGATATGTATTTTAAAGATGGCTCAGGTAAGTGCAGTATTAGCCCAAGTGATGCAGAGGATGCGTTAGTTT
>NZ_JBEOOL010000672.1:0-264 GCF_040309225.1 Pseudoalteromonas sp. GW168-MNA-CIBAN-0100
GTTAGTGCGTCTTAAAACATCGCCCCAAGCGCGAAAAAAGTTTACTGACTTGCCAGAGTTTTTAGAAGCTCGGCTGCTTACTTACACGCATAATAATAAGCAGTATCAGATTCTTACATCAATGCTTGATGTAATGCGTTACCCATCAAAAGAAATAGCTGATTTGTACATGCATCGCTGGGAAATAGAAATAGGATATCGAGAAATAAAACAAACAATGTTGCACTCAAACTATATCCTACGCTCAAAAAGGCCGGATATGAT
>NZ_JBEOOL010000673.1:0-264 GCF_040309225.1 Pseudoalteromonas sp. GW168-MNA-CIBAN-0100
TCCTAAGCCAGCTCCGTTAACACAAGATGAAAAAGGCGAATATAAAGCGCGAATAAAGCAGTTACTGCAAGAAAAAAACGCGGTGCTTGTTGCTCATTATTACACTGATCCTGAAATTCAAGCACTCGCTGAAGAAACAGGCGGTTGTGTAGCCGATTCTCTAGAAATGGCACGCTTTGGCGCTAGACACGAAGCCGACATGATCATTGTCGCGGGCGTACGTTTTATGGGTGAAACCGCTAAAATTTTAACCCCCAATAAAAC
>NZ_JBEOOL010000674.1:0-264 GCF_040309225.1 Pseudoalteromonas sp. GW168-MNA-CIBAN-0100
GGTGGAGAGCTTCTGGCAGTGAATTTTCTTACCTTATATTTGCTGCCAAGTTCTTCTTGTTTTATTACGGTTTGGATGCCGTGAAAGGAGACGAAATGACAACCCAATCAGTGCCACATGTAGTATTAGGCAACAAATCAAATTATACCGTTGCTAAATTTGGCGGCACCAGCGTAGCTAACTTTGCAGCTATGGATCACAGTAGTAAAATAATAGTAGCAGATAAAAGCGTGCGTATTGTTGCACTAAGCGCCAGCGCAGGAG
>NZ_JBEOOL010000675.1:0-264 GCF_040309225.1 Pseudoalteromonas sp. GW168-MNA-CIBAN-0100
GGCATAGACTTTCAGCTGCCCTGATAAAGCCACAATGGCATCTTGCGAGCCAATATTATAAAAAAAGTTATCACTGGGGATAAAGTTAATCCCTACTTTTTCACTTAGCTGTTTGGCAAATAGCGTAGCAAATTGTGGATCGGCATTAATACCGGTGCCGACCGCTGTTCCCCCCTGAGCCAGCTCACAAACACGTATTAGTGCATGCTCAATACCGCTGGCTGCGTGCTTTACCTGCGATTGCCATGCGCTGAGTGTTTGCTC
>NZ_JBEOOL010000676.1:0-264 GCF_040309225.1 Pseudoalteromonas sp. GW168-MNA-CIBAN-0100
TATAAATTCCCTACGTAATATGCCTGTTATTATTTTATTTTTTATATAAAGATCAAAATTTGTTATTAAATAAATTTTAATCTCGTAGTTGAGCACAAAGCAGAGAGAGTGTTAAGTAAATGTTATTGCTTACTCGGGTTGTTTGCATAGCTTTGCCTGTTTAATGCACAATAGTGCCTAGTAAGTAAAAATAAAGCATCGAAGGGCCTTGAGTATCAGCATATTACTCGGTTATACTAGCCGTACGCTCTGAATGAGTTACTA
>NZ_JBEOOL010000677.1:0-264 GCF_040309225.1 Pseudoalteromonas sp. GW168-MNA-CIBAN-0100
GCATAAACTAGCCCAAGCAAAGCGCAATGGCTTTTGTCATTAATTTTTTACACTTTGTATTTGCCATCACCAAAGTCGTATTGGCAGTTTTTTTTAGATGGAGTATGGTATTTGCCATAATTAAGTGACGTTGTATTTTATTTACGGCTTAACAGCAGGAGTATGTATGTTTCAGGTAAGTACACCGCAAAGTAGTGAAGATTGGCAAGCCTATTATCAATTACGTTGGGAAATTTTACGTGCCCCTTGGGGTGAGCCACGTGG
>NZ_JBEOOL010000678.1:0-264 GCF_040309225.1 Pseudoalteromonas sp. GW168-MNA-CIBAN-0100
GTGCTTACACCGGATCAATTTATTCCTATACTTAGACAAATTAATTTAACTTGGTCTTTTACCAAAATAATGATTAACACTGTACTTAATGAGTTAGAAAGTGCAGAGCAGTTACCAAGTGGATTAAAGGTGTCATTAAATATTTTTCCTTGTGATGTAGAGCAAGGAAATGTGTTGTCATTACCGAAAATAGCCGGGTTAATGCAATCTAAATTTGTAATTTGTTTAGAAATTACCGAAGACGAGTATTTAGATTCAACTATT
>NZ_JBEOOL010000679.1:0-264 GCF_040309225.1 Pseudoalteromonas sp. GW168-MNA-CIBAN-0100
ACATTAACCACCAAAGATTATCAATTTAATAAATGATAGCGAATTTGCCATCATGCCTTTTTATTATAGAGATAACGTCCGCTAACTTTCATTGCCTAATGATGACCCACAAGTAAAATAAAAGGTTAGGCATTTACACCATCTGCATAACTTTTATTGTTATATTAAAAAATTTTACTTTTTAAAGAACTCGTTAGACCTTATGATATATAGGCTGAGGGAACTAACTGCGACCTATAGAATACTTGCGAGCTGCCAGTATAG
>NZ_JBEOOL010000680.1:0-264 GCF_040309225.1 Pseudoalteromonas sp. GW168-MNA-CIBAN-0100
TTGTAATAAAGGAATAACATTGTCTGTTTCAACAAAGGTTAGATTGTCATTACTTAACGCTTTGTATTTATCAACCCACTCTTGTGCCATTTTAGGATGAAACTGCATTAAAATGCGCCATTTACCGGGTTGGCTAAATTGCTTTATTTGTTCATATAATTTAGGCGCGAGCGATAGGCGCTTAGAAAAAGTAGAGCAAATTAATAATGTGGGGCGAGAGTTTTTACTTAAATAAGGATTACTTGCATGATCATTAAATAGAGG
>NZ_JBEOOL010000681.1:0-264 GCF_040309225.1 Pseudoalteromonas sp. GW168-MNA-CIBAN-0100
TAGCAAAGGTGCTTTTTAGTAGTGGCGGAGCCGCCCGTGCACCAATACGGCCTTGATTGCGGCGCACGCCTTGATCGCAAGCAAAGCCTACTAAAGCAATGTGTTGACTGGGCTTGTCGCCTTTATTACCTTTATTAATTTCATCAGCTTTATTAAAGCTATAAGGCTGAGCAAGCTGATACCAATAGCGGGCGCGCTGTGTCTCGAACGGCTCAACGCGGCCTGTCCACAGACTCATATCTGCTTTTGTATGCTGTACCATGA
>NZ_JBEOOL010000682.1:0-264 GCF_040309225.1 Pseudoalteromonas sp. GW168-MNA-CIBAN-0100
CCTTGGTACGTGTCGGAAGAAGAACATAAAAAAATATTCTCTAGGTGCAATCCTGAAAAAGATGATGTTCTCTACATTAAAGATGGCGCAACGACCGGCCTTGCTGCAATAAATGAATATGACTTTGAGTTCAGTATGCTTTCAAGTTTGGCTCTCTTAAAGCCAAATTTTGAATTAGTTAACTCAGAGTTTTTATGCATGTTTTTGAATCATCCAAGAACAAAATTAGTTTTAACTGCGAATATGGCAGGTGCAGCTATTACA
>NZ_JBEOOL010000683.1:0-263 GCF_040309225.1 Pseudoalteromonas sp. GW168-MNA-CIBAN-0100
GCCTAATAAGGCGCGCAATTTTTGATTCTCTCTGCTCAAAAACTGGTACTGCTGTAGCTGCTCGCTTTGCAGCATTTGCTTTTTTTTCAGCGCTTCATTTTCGGTAAGTAATTGATCGCGGGTATGTAAGCTTTTTGCACCAAAGCTAAATACTTCGTAGGGTAAATTAGCCACATAAATTAATGGGCTAACCAGTGTATTTAAACTAGTACTAACGTTTGTTCCACCTTCGGTGTACTTATCGCCAATAATCAGTATGACAC
>NZ_JBEOOL010000684.1:0-263 GCF_040309225.1 Pseudoalteromonas sp. GW168-MNA-CIBAN-0100
GCCTAAGGCTCCTTTTTTTATAATTAATTTAATTGAGTACGGGAAAATCGTTGAACTTTAATTAGGTTATCCCCATATACTTGAGTAATCTTTAAAATAAATGAAGTGCAAAGAGAAATATAATGACGCTTGAGAGAACCGATCGAGTCGAAATCCCAGTATTAGCACTGCGCGATGTAGTGGTATACCCGCACATGGTGATCCCGCTTTTTGTAGGCCGTGAAAAATCAATAAAATGCCTTGAAGCGGCAATGGATAAAGAC
>NZ_JBEOOL010000685.1:0-263 GCF_040309225.1 Pseudoalteromonas sp. GW168-MNA-CIBAN-0100
GTATTAGTTAACGTTATTACTAATGCATCGCAGGCAATGAGTAACTGCGCAACGCGGCAATTAAGTTTTGAAGTTGAATGCTTTGATGGACGCGTAAAACTATCGATATTAGATACAGGATCTGGCATAGAACACCATACTTTAGGCTCTATTTTTGAACCATTTTATAGTACCAAGTCGAGTACCGGTTTAGGCCTTGGTTTATCAATATCTAAGCAAATCATCGACTCGTTTGATGGTCGTTTAAGTGCGCATAATCGCCC
>NZ_JBEOOL010000686.1:0-263 GCF_040309225.1 Pseudoalteromonas sp. GW168-MNA-CIBAN-0100
AGTTAGCACTTAGCGAAAATATGGGTACCTTTGCTTTAATAATGGCTAACCTGTTTGTGGTATTTTTTGGTTTAAGCTGGGGCCCACTTGTGTGGGTACTGCTTGGTGAAATGTTTAATAACCGCATTCGCGGCGCCGCGCTTGCAGTTGCTGCTAGTGCGCAGTGGATAGCTAACTTTGCTATTACTATGACCTTCCCTATCATGCTAGGTAGTATTGGTTTAGCTGGCGCTTATGGCTTTTATGCCTTATCGGCATTTATT
>NZ_JBEOOL010000687.1:0-263 GCF_040309225.1 Pseudoalteromonas sp. GW168-MNA-CIBAN-0100
TCGCTACACCATGGCGGTGGCGTAGGTATGGGCTTTAGCCAACATGCAGGCGTAGTTATTGTGGCTGACGGCAGCGACGAAGCAAAACAGCGTATTGCCCGCGTACTGTGGAACGACCCTGCAACTGGAGTTATGCGCCACGCGGATGCAGGCTACGATATAGCAAAAAATTGTGCAAAAGAGCAAAACCTAGACTTACCAATGTTAAACGAGGAATGATCATGCTTGAACTAACTCTCACCCCCGGCTCGCTTGATTTAAAC
>NZ_JBEOOL010000688.1:0-263 GCF_040309225.1 Pseudoalteromonas sp. GW168-MNA-CIBAN-0100
GCAATATACTCCTCACTCGCTAATTTTTGAGCGCGGGCGCTGATCACATCAAATAAACTGTCTTGCGGGATGGCAACGTCAAGCGTGGCGGAAAATGCTTGCTGAGCTGAAAAAACAAGAAACAAGCTAAGTAATGGTACTGAGGCTTTTTTCCATGTTGATATTAGGTGAATTGGTGCTTTCATTTTCGTTCCTTTATAAAAACATGACTTATTTTTACAGTTAAGATTAATATCGATTTATTAATTTGTTTCATTGGTACT
>NZ_JBEOOL010000689.1:0-263 GCF_040309225.1 Pseudoalteromonas sp. GW168-MNA-CIBAN-0100
TATAAGCCCCGGTTTGACGAGCAAAGCTTGAGGTGTAATTACGATACTGCAATTGTTGATTCAAAAACAAATCATCGGTAATAAAGTAGTTGTGGGTTAATTTAAAACGCAGCTCCTCACCTTCGTTATCTTTAGCCATAGGTGAAATAATACCATTAGTACCAAAGCTGTAAGGCGTTAAACCATCGGAAGACGATAATGAATTTGCAAGCTCAATGCGTTGCGCTTCAGATAATTGCAAGCCATTGCCAGAAGGATCACTT
>NZ_JBEOOL010000690.1:0-263 GCF_040309225.1 Pseudoalteromonas sp. GW168-MNA-CIBAN-0100
TCGGTAAACCAATAGCGCTCCATAATGAAAAGCGACCACCAACCCAATCCCACATCGTAAATACGTTGTCGTTACTAATGCCAAACTCGGCTGTTTTTTCTAAATTAGTGCTCACCGCAACAAAATGCTTAGCAATAGCGGCGTTATCTTTAGCTGTTTGTAAAAACCAATCAACCGCTGTTTTAGCGTTGGTCATTGTCTCTGACGTGGTAAACGTTTTTGATGCAATAACAAACAAGGTTGTTTCAGCATCAATATTTTTT
>NZ_JBEOOL010000691.1:0-263 GCF_040309225.1 Pseudoalteromonas sp. GW168-MNA-CIBAN-0100
CTGGTAACGGGAGCGGTGTTTTCTATTATGGCAGGCGCGTATTATTGGCTGCCTAAATGGACTGGCAATATGTATAACATAGCGCTGGCTAAATGGCATTTTTGGTTATCGCTGGTAAGCGTAAATGTATTGTTTTTTCCTATGCACTTTGTAGGGCTTGCAGGCATGCCACGCCGTATACCCGACTATGCGCTACAGTTTGCTGACTTTAACGCCATTATTAGTATTGGCGGCTTTGCCTTTGGATTATCGCAGTTGTTGTT
>NZ_JBEOOL010000692.1:0-263 GCF_040309225.1 Pseudoalteromonas sp. GW168-MNA-CIBAN-0100
TCCCTACCGTTTATAGCGATTACAGCCGCCATAATATATTAGTAATGGAGCGTATTTATGGTATTGCGGTATCAGATACTGATGCTTTATTAGCGCAAAACACCAATATGAAACTACTGGCTGAGCGTGGCGTTGAAGTGTTTTTTACCCAAGTGTTCAGAGACAGCTTTTTTCATGCTGACATGCACCCAGGTAATATTTTTGTTTCTCGTGAGCACCCCGAAAACCCTAAATATATTGGTATAGATTGCGGTATTGTGGGC
>NZ_JBEOOL010000693.1:0-263 GCF_040309225.1 Pseudoalteromonas sp. GW168-MNA-CIBAN-0100
GTATTGTATTAACCGTGGGTATGGCTGTTGATGCGAACGTACTTATATTTGAGCGTATTCGTGAAGAGCTCGCTGATGGCCGTAGCCCTCAACAAGCGGTTCATTTTGGTTACGATAGCGCCTTTAGTACTATTTTTGATGCCAATATCACCACATTAATTGCGGCGATTATCTTGTTTGCTGTTGGTACCGGTCCTGTTGCAGGCTTTGCGGTAACCCTAGCAATTGGTATTTTAACCTCTATGTTTACAGCAATTGTAGGT
>NZ_JBEOOL010000694.1:0-263 GCF_040309225.1 Pseudoalteromonas sp. GW168-MNA-CIBAN-0100
TACTAGGCTCTTTTGTACAAGCGAATGAGCTAGAACCAGTACCTCAAAAACATTGGAGTATTGGAGCGGGTGCTTACGCGTTCACATTAGCCAATGACAATAGCTCAAGCGAAGATTTGGATTTTAGTGGTTTTAATATAGCTGCTGGTTATGCTGTTAATAATCACTTTCAAATTAGAACTACCTACTTCTCATTAGAAAATGACGATTTTTCAGCGATAGAAAGTGATGGATTCGACCTAATGGCTTACGGGGGTGTGGGT
>NZ_JBEOOL010000695.1:0-263 GCF_040309225.1 Pseudoalteromonas sp. GW168-MNA-CIBAN-0100
TTACTGAGCTTGCTCCACTTTTGAACATTAACCCGTTGTTTTACATATCGTTAAATTTGTCTCCAAAACATATTTTAAAGGCCAACACAACGCAGCAGCTCAGCTCCATACTAGAAAAAGCACAGATAAAACCACAACAACTTCGTTTAGAAATTACAGAAAACACGCTATTAGAAGATAAATACAAAGCGGCTAAGCAACTAAAAAGCTTACAGGCTGCTGGTTTCAAACTGTATCTTGATGATTTTGGCACTGGCTATTCA
>NZ_JBEOOL010000696.1:0-263 GCF_040309225.1 Pseudoalteromonas sp. GW168-MNA-CIBAN-0100
GTATGACCCTTCATAGGCTTATCAATGTACAGCGTTGAGACAGTGGGAGCATCAAAGCCTGTTAGCCACATAGCACACACAAAAACCAATTGTAATGGATGCTCAGCGTCCTTAAAGTCATCTTCTATATCTCGACTATTGGGTTGCTGCTGCGTCAGTCTATTGATATGCTTTTGGATTTCCAGTCCCTGCTTTTCAAACCGCTCTTTTTCAGAGGCAGGACTGCTTATAACGACTGCCATTTCGATACTTTGCATATACTT
>NZ_JBEOOL010000697.1:0-263 GCF_040309225.1 Pseudoalteromonas sp. GW168-MNA-CIBAN-0100
AACTGGGCTGATGCCAGTCATCGCCCTGAGCAGGTAAGCTATATTGATTTTATTAGGATTGGTGCAATTTTAGAGGGCACGCTACAAGTGTCAGATAAGTCGGCCGCGCTACAGGTTTATATTAACAAAGGAATTATTCCTTCTATGCAGCTTTTCACCAGCGATGAGTATCACGCGATGGTTGACGATATAAAAGAGATGTTTTGCTAATAGTAATTAAGTAGTGAGTGTAAAAAAGCACGATTAAATCGTGCTTTTTTTGG
>NZ_JBEOOL010000698.1:0-263 GCF_040309225.1 Pseudoalteromonas sp. GW168-MNA-CIBAN-0100
GCTTAAAGGGTTGTTTATTTCGTGTGCAACGCCTGCCGCCATTTGCCCTAACGAAGCCATTTTTTCAGAGTTGATTAACACTTGTTCAATGTTACTTTTTTTTTCTTCCATTTCTTTTTGTTTAACAAGTAAATTTCGTTTTTCAAATTGTGAAATTGTATTCCCTGCAAAGCTGACAAAGCGTTGCATTAAAGTAATATCGTGCTGATTAAATGCGCCAATTGTTTCTGAAAAAATATAGAGCTGGTAGCTTTCTGTACTGG
>NZ_JBEOOL010000699.1:0-263 GCF_040309225.1 Pseudoalteromonas sp. GW168-MNA-CIBAN-0100
GCGCTGGCGCGCGCGATCGACGCGCTGCGCGTGAGCGCCGCCGATCGCGACCGCGCGCGCGGTCACGCCGCGCAGGAGAAGCAAAGGCTCGCCGACGCGGGTTAGCTGACGCTCGCGGATCCGCGCGCGTTCGGCGGCCAGGAGGCGGCGTGGCCCGGGATCTACGACGTGATCCGGCAGGTCGCGCGGGTCGACAGCGCGCTCGCGCATCTCGTCGGGTTCCAGTGCCTGCAGGTGGTGAGCGTCGACGTGTGGGGCTAGGC
>NZ_JBEOOL010000700.1:0-262 GCF_040309225.1 Pseudoalteromonas sp. GW168-MNA-CIBAN-0100
TACACACCCCATACCCCTTCTTGCAGCGGCTGATAGGATGTTAAAATAGGCACTAACTGCCCTGTTTTTAACTCGTTTTCAATGTAGTAATTAGGGAGCTGAATAATCCCTAAACCTTTTTTAGCGCCATCTACCAACGCCCAGCCACTATTACATTGCAGTCGCCCAGCTATTTTAATATGCTTTTCGCGCCCTCCTTCGTTTACCCGCCAATAACGACTATTCCCCACTAAACATTGATGATTTATTAGCTCACCTAATG
>NZ_JBEOOL010000701.1:0-262 GCF_040309225.1 Pseudoalteromonas sp. GW168-MNA-CIBAN-0100
CACAGTGTGAGTATGTCTCCACACAAACGCGCTGGTGGTATGTTATCTAGCAACCTTGCTAAAGCAGTCATCGGCTTTTCGCTGTTTGGTGCAATTTTCATATCTAGCTTAGTGGCAAAGCGTACCGCACGTAGCATGCGCACCGGATCTTCACGGTAACGCGTTTCTGGATCGCCAATTAGCTCAATTTGTTTAGCTTTTATTGCGGCTAAACCATTGGCGTAATCGTAAATACAAAAATCGTTAAGTGAGTGATACCGTG
>NZ_JBEOOL010000702.1:0-262 GCF_040309225.1 Pseudoalteromonas sp. GW168-MNA-CIBAN-0100
GGCTTCCATAATAATCACTACATCACCTTCATTCACAACTTGCCCTGCTTTTACCTTTATCTTAAGAATATTACCGGCTAAAGGGGCGTTAAGTGTTTCGCCTGATGCAACCGAAGCAGACTGAGGAATATGTTCTGAGTCTTTTAATGTAACTTCTTTAAGCTCGCCGCCTTGAGCTACAACAACGTCGTAAACTTTACCGTCTACTTTTACGCTGTATTGCTCAGCTTTAACGCTGTTGTTATTTGAAGCTGATTTAGAG
>NZ_JBEOOL010000703.1:0-262 GCF_040309225.1 Pseudoalteromonas sp. GW168-MNA-CIBAN-0100
GTCTGTAAGACCACGACCAATGATCAATGGAATACGACCACCAGCACGAACTTCGTCTAAAATTACCTCTGATTTAAGTTCAAATGTAGAGATCACATCATCAGTACCATGACGTTTCACAACACCTTCATAAGGGTAGATGTCGATTTGGTCACCCATGTTGAATTCATCAACATTTAATTCGATTGGTAACGCACCCGAGTCTTCCATTGTATTGAAAAAAATAGGCGCAATCTTGTTACCTAAACATACACCACCCACG
>NZ_JBEOOL010000704.1:0-262 GCF_040309225.1 Pseudoalteromonas sp. GW168-MNA-CIBAN-0100
GTGTTGCAGGATTAATGGCGAATGTAGTCGCAAACTCAAGTGGTAACGACATTCTTAATTTATTGGCGTTTATTATCGCCTCTTATGTCGCTATTTTATTAATGTTTGTTGTGCACGGCATACTGTTAAGCCTAGTTGGGGTTAGTCCAAAACATTATTTTACTAAGATTTGGCCAGTAATGACCTTTGCTTTTAGTTCGCGCAGTTCAGCGGCATCAATTCCAATGAACATAGATACACAAGTAAACCAACTTAAAGTTCC
>NZ_JBEOOL010000705.1:0-262 GCF_040309225.1 Pseudoalteromonas sp. GW168-MNA-CIBAN-0100
GTTTACCGTATGCTCGATAGTGACAATCAAGTAATTTATGTTGGTAAAGCAAAGCATTTAAAAAAACGGGTGAGTAGTTACTTTAGAAGTAACATCACCGACAGCAAAACCCGTGTTTTAGTCAGTAATATTTGTAATGTTGAAGTAACGCTTACTAATACCGAAACCGAAGCGCTATTACTTGAAAACAATCTGATAAAAAAGTATCAGCCTCGTTACAATATTTTATTACGCGACGATAAATCCTATCCTTATATATTAC
>NZ_JBEOOL010000706.1:0-262 GCF_040309225.1 Pseudoalteromonas sp. GW168-MNA-CIBAN-0100
GCCAAATAATAAGACGGGTTAAAAAATCATTTAAATTAAAGGCTGCCTAGTGCAGCCTTTTTTCAAAGCCCACAAATTAAATAACGTATTTTATATAGAGGAGTTACGCAAGAGCGGAGCGAAACCGAACAAGAGAATTAATAATACTCTATTCATCTCAGAGTGTTTAGATATGCTTTGCTACACAGAACATCCATGCTTTAGTTTTTAACAACATTCACAAAACATAAGTCGCTAAAGAAGGTGTCATATAAGCTTATTT
>NZ_JBEOOL010000707.1:0-262 GCF_040309225.1 Pseudoalteromonas sp. GW168-MNA-CIBAN-0100
TCCTGTGGCCGTTTCAGCCAGTAACGTCACGGCGACCGCATGGATAGAGCCGATATGGTTCTGCACGCCTTTGTCGTTTTTTAAGCTGACGATGACTTGGTTGGGCTCAACAGTTTCGTAATAAACGCCAGTCGTTCCAACATAAGGCACCACTTTACCAAAGGCTTTGGATAAAATCGTAGAGCGCGCGCCACTAGGCAGATATTTAGTGACTGATAATAGCTTGGAGAATTGATTATTCACAGGCTTTAAGGTACTGGTT
>NZ_JBEOOL010000708.1:0-261 GCF_040309225.1 Pseudoalteromonas sp. GW168-MNA-CIBAN-0100
TTGCATTACTTAACATTAAAGAAGATCACTCCTTTTTACAGTCGGCGGTTTATGGCTTTGGTGCCGCAGTTGGTTTTTCGTTAGTACTTGTATTGTTTGCTGCCCTGCGAGAGCGCCTTGCAGCGGCCGATGTTCCTACCCCCTTTAAAGGTGCCTCTATTGCCTTAATTACCGCAGGCTTAATGTCGATGGCATTTATGGGATTTACCGGATTAGTGAAGTTTTAATATGACCTTGTTTTATGCATTAATAGCACTAGGC
>NZ_JBEOOL010000709.1:0-261 GCF_040309225.1 Pseudoalteromonas sp. GW168-MNA-CIBAN-0100
CTTTTACTGTTTCAAGGATATAATATAAGTTATTTTTTTCACCAGTTAACGCTGCTTTTATATCTTCCGGGAATGGAAGTTTATCAACCAGCAAGTCCATTGGCTTGTCTAAAATAGCATCGAGCAGTGAAAAAAGCCCCGTTAAAAATGCTTCACCTTGAACCTGCTTAGCAACTTTAGCGGCTATTAATTCACAAAACCGTGCGCGAATAACGCACATCTGCATGAGCTCTATAGGCTTAGAGCGTGCTGTATGGGCAG
>NZ_JBEOOL010000710.1:0-261 GCF_040309225.1 Pseudoalteromonas sp. GW168-MNA-CIBAN-0100
TGGGCGCGCTCAAAAGAGCTGCATAGCCTATTTATAAATAAACGCATTGCAGCGCAGCCACATGCGCACGTGTTAGAAGGGTTTAAAGGCTTTGCTAAAGCCATTGGCGTGAATGATTATCAGCCAAGTTGGGAAATGCCTTATACACAGCAAGATCAAAACACTGCCGATGAATTACTCACTGCAGAATACTTATCTAATAAGCTGTTTGTTATCTCTCCAGCAGCAAGTAAAGCACAGCGTAATTGGCTTCCCGAACGT
>NZ_JBEOOL010000711.1:0-261 GCF_040309225.1 Pseudoalteromonas sp. GW168-MNA-CIBAN-0100
GGAGGGGCTTTATCAATTTATTTTAAAGAGACTTTCAAAGTTTAGTGCTCAAAACCGTAAGTTTATCGAACATAATATTACTACCAGTACGTGCTATCAGTGCAACGGCTCAAAATATAAAATGGAGTTTAACTACTATATATGCAAAGGTAAGAACATTTGGGAGTAAAGAGTGAATGGAAGCATTTTTAATCATGGGTGCTCCCGGAGCCGGAAAATCAACCTATATATCTGAAAAATTGAATGGCTACTTTATTATCT
>NZ_JBEOOL010000712.1:0-261 GCF_040309225.1 Pseudoalteromonas sp. GW168-MNA-CIBAN-0100
TTCAAATGGATCTGTATTCCTATGTGGTTTAGTAACCTTATATGTTATCGCTTTAAACAAGATGTTTCGTATACACAAGAAGATTTTGACAAAGCATTAGAGCAAGACTTATTTCGTCCATGTACGGGCCAAGAGCTGGCTACATTTGGCTGGACAAAAGCGTTTGGGAAACACGGCGAAACTTTATCGCATTTTTCACAAAAAAGTATTTTAGTTTGCGCTAAGCGCGAAGAAAAAGTATTACCTGCATCGGTTATAAAT
>NZ_JBEOOL010000713.1:0-261 GCF_040309225.1 Pseudoalteromonas sp. GW168-MNA-CIBAN-0100
TCGCCATCGGGTAGCCAGCAATATTCTGGTTGCTTGGGCATTAACATAGTAGCTAGCTCCTCACGAGTACCAAACCTATCGCGCTCACCTTGTAATACCAAAAATGGGCAGCCTATATCAGCAAAGTGATCGGTGCGTAGCTTTTCAGGCTTGCCTGGCGGATGAAACGGATAGCCAAACGCTAATACACCTAAAATAGCATGCTCGCTAGTACAGGCAAGCATTGACGCCATTCGTCCCCCCATAGATTTGCCACCAATA
>NZ_JBEOOL010000714.1:0-261 GCF_040309225.1 Pseudoalteromonas sp. GW168-MNA-CIBAN-0100
GTGTAACCCATCCGAGTCAGCATCGGCTAATATACATATTTTATTATAGCGCAGCGCTGTTAAATCGTCTGAATCTGGGTCTATACCTAATGCCACCGAAATATCGTGCACCTCTTGCGATGCTAATATTTGCCCCGAATCAACTTCCCAGGTATTTAATATTTTACCACGCAGCGGCATTATTGCTTGAAACTCACGATCTCGCGCTTGCTTAGCCGAGCCACCTGCCGAGTCACCTTCTACTAAAAATAGCTCGGTGCG
>NZ_JBEOOL010000715.1:0-261 GCF_040309225.1 Pseudoalteromonas sp. GW168-MNA-CIBAN-0100
TAATAACACTATACTTTGTGTAGGTACTACTATTTCAAATGGATGTTCCACTGCCGATATATGATGGTTTACCGCTAATTCAATATCGTTTACAAATACGTGATGTGATGCTTTTAGAGCGCGACTTTGCAATCCTGTAGAAGCAACTTTTATATTATTGAGTTTTATAACAGGGCTATTAAATTTATTTATTACTGTATTAGCACTAAGGTCTGCAAATAATTCACCATGACTTAAATTTGCTTTAGCAGTTATGGTATT
>NZ_JBEOOL010000716.1:0-261 GCF_040309225.1 Pseudoalteromonas sp. GW168-MNA-CIBAN-0100
GCTTTAGCTGCATCAATGACATCAAACTCAGCACTGCAAGCATCTACATTAGTAGGTAAGCAGGCGCTTTTAGAGTCTGACACGTTAGATTTAAATGAAGCAGGTGATGCACGAGGCTCAGTTGTTGCCGAAAAGCCAGTTGAAAGCTTAAAGCTTAGAATTGAAGACGAGTCTGGGCAGTTAGTTAGAACTATAGATTTAGGCTCGCAACCAGCAGGTGCAGTGCGTTTTGCATGGGATGGTAAAAATGAAGCAGGTGAG
>NZ_JBEOOL010000717.1:0-261 GCF_040309225.1 Pseudoalteromonas sp. GW168-MNA-CIBAN-0100
GTCGAGAGCAGCGACGCGTAAAAGATTTACTCACGCATAGCGCAGGCTATCCGCCGGTGTTTGACTTTCATCGTAAAGACAGTAGCAATGGCGATGTGTTTTACTCACAAAATAGCCATACTACAAAAAAGCTCTTACTTACCAGTGTGCCACTTAGCGCAAAATCGCTCGGGCAGCATGTTTATTCAGATATTGATTACATGATTTTAGGAGTATTGGTTGAGCGTATAACCGGTCTTTCACTTGACGATTACCTAGAGC
>NZ_JBEOOL010000718.1:0-261 GCF_040309225.1 Pseudoalteromonas sp. GW168-MNA-CIBAN-0100
CCTATAGTAGACACAACAATTTCTATTATGTAGTCGGTGAAGACTTTCAAGTCCCACAAGCATCGGATGGTTATTTGCCATTAGGCGGCGAAACACATCCCCTCATAGACGGAAAGTTTGCCGAGTCACCGGCTAAATGGACCGGCAACGGTTCACGTTTAGCCAAGCCCGATGCCAACGATTGGTACGAAACCGTTAAAATAAATTATGGAGTCAAACCCGATGGTAGCCATGACTTCCCTGCTCTGCCAAAAGAATATG
>NZ_JBEOOL010000719.1:0-261 GCF_040309225.1 Pseudoalteromonas sp. GW168-MNA-CIBAN-0100
GCATTCTACATTTTGGCAATGCTCTAATAGCATATCTACTTTTGTTTCATCTAAAAAATGCGCGCTTATATGGCAATCATCTTTAACTAAACGGCTAATGCGCAATGCGGTAGTAAAGGTTTGATCGTCGTCTTGGCCGTCAATAATCACTTTATCGGCGTAGCTTATAGCTACACGTTTTAGCTCCTCTAAATCGGTAAAGCTACTTAACCGCACAAAGTCGACACTTTCGTTACTTAAAAATGGGTGCTCCATTTGCTC
>NZ_JBEOOL010000720.1:0-261 GCF_040309225.1 Pseudoalteromonas sp. GW168-MNA-CIBAN-0100
CGTTTGTACTGCTTCGGGTCGACCGAGGTGATGGTGGTTTTCGGGTCCCAGCGGGTTACACGCGGCAGTTTCGAATCCAGTTCGAAACTCAGCACCGGCATCCACGCAAAGACCTTCACGTGGGCACGGGTGCGCAATTGCCAGGCGACGCGGTCGAACAGGTCGGCGCGCATCGGCAAGTGACGGTTGGGGAAGTACAGCGAATGCACCAGACCATCGCCCTTGGGATCGGCGAAGGCTTGCAGGAACACCGTGCTGGCG
>NZ_JBEOOL010000721.1:0-260 GCF_040309225.1 Pseudoalteromonas sp. GW168-MNA-CIBAN-0100
AGATACAAAAATTTTTGCCTAGTTCTAGCGTAATTTTCTTAACGTTAAATAGACCCCATATATAAGCAGATTGGTATAACTCCCTGCAAATTTGAATAATATTTTTTATTTAAATACATAAACTTAACGCCGAGCATTAGACTAAAGTCTATAGTTTAATTTTTTTCACTCATTGGTTTCATTTGTTACCAGCAATGCAAAAATGATCCACTTCAACAATTGAAATCTGATCCAGTTAACTTAACACTGGTGCTTTTCGG
>NZ_JBEOOL010000722.1:0-260 GCF_040309225.1 Pseudoalteromonas sp. GW168-MNA-CIBAN-0100
GTATAGGTGCCCGGAAATTTAAGCTCACCCTTTAGCTCTACTTTTAAGTTTTCTTGCCAATTTGGTATAGCAAATATATTTACGCTGTCTTTACTTTGTAATGAAATATTAGATGCTGTTTTACCTTGCATAGCGCTTTTTAGGTCAAACTTAATATGCTCAATATTTGATACATCATTAGTGGCAATTCTTGTTACTTCTGCTTGTTGTGTGTAAGCCGACTCTAACAAGCCTCCTGCGGCAGTTATTAAGTCTTTTAC
>NZ_JBEOOL010000723.1:0-260 GCF_040309225.1 Pseudoalteromonas sp. GW168-MNA-CIBAN-0100
ATACATAGCAGTAGCAATTAATGAATAGCCATCGCGTTCAGTTGCGCCTACTAAGCGATCTAGCTCGCGTCTGCTTAATAGTAACTTACGATAACGTAAAGGATCACAAATTACATGGGTAGATGCACTGTTAAGAGGCTGGATTTGGGCGCCTAATAAAAATGCTTCACCGTTTTTAAGATGGATATAAGTTTCAGTGATGTTAACTTTGCCAGCTCGGATGCTTTTTACTTCCCAGCCTTGGAGCTCTACACCCGCTT
>NZ_JBEOOL010000724.1:0-260 GCF_040309225.1 Pseudoalteromonas sp. GW168-MNA-CIBAN-0100
GGGTGAACCTGTGACTGCCTGATTCGTAGCTAGAAGAAGCGGCACATCTACATTGAAAAGTTGGCGGTGGTATTATTTATAGAACGTAGCTTACAGGCGTTTAAATACTCATGGTGATTTTGAACTTCTCATTTATCCCTCTTTCATTTCTCTTTGTGAATTTAAGTTTTTAAGGGCGTTACTCATAAAAAGGTTACGAGGCGCTGCGCTTTTAGAGAAGTGACTGAATGGAAGATTTGGCAGGTATCATTAGGTTTAAC
>NZ_JBEOOL010000725.1:0-260 GCF_040309225.1 Pseudoalteromonas sp. GW168-MNA-CIBAN-0100
ACTCATTAAAATTATTGTGTACTTGTTAGGGCTATTGTAACCAAAATAAACGCTTAAAGCGTACTAATTTTAATATTATAGATTGCATATTATGTCACTGGGTAGCTATTAAGTTAATGTAAGGCTCATTACGGCTATGATATTATAGAGTTGATGCATCGTTATATTTTAAGAATTAAAGGTAAGGATATTTACTTGTTTAATCAGTTTTTGCGTTACCTGTTTATTTTTTGCATTCTTCTGAGTGCTCAGTCTGTTGC
>NZ_JBEOOL010000726.1:0-260 GCF_040309225.1 Pseudoalteromonas sp. GW168-MNA-CIBAN-0100
GTGCTTGGGTTAACTTTACGAGTCGCTGTGTGCGCAACGTCATTTTACGCAGGACATTTAATAGTCTCGCGAACTTATTAGGCTTACTACCGAATAACAGAAGTATTAATGACTCTGGTGTTGTTGTTAAATTTGAACAACAAACGCCGAACGTGCCACAAACTAAGAGTTTTACTGAGGAGTCAGTGAGTGATGAGGATTTTGCCGCTCTCTTGGCTAATCAATTAGAACAGTAGTCAGATTATTGATATGGCCTATAG
>NZ_JBEOOL010000727.1:0-260 GCF_040309225.1 Pseudoalteromonas sp. GW168-MNA-CIBAN-0100
CGGTAGAAGGTCAAGAGCGTTACCCTGTTAACTTACGCTATCCGCAAGACTATCGAGACTCTCCTGAGCAGCTATCACGATTACCTGTTGTAACACCAAGTGGTCAACGCATTGCACTAGGTGATGTCGCAGATATTCGAGTTGAGAACGGTCCGCCGGGGATTAAGAGTGAAAATGCTCGTTTAAATGGCTGGACGTTTATCGATATAGACGGTGTTGACGTAGGTACTTATGTTGAAAGTGCAAAAATACACTTGGCT
>NZ_JBEOOL010000728.1:0-260 GCF_040309225.1 Pseudoalteromonas sp. GW168-MNA-CIBAN-0100
GGTGTATCCGACCTTTTGTAGAAAGACTATCTTTAGTTTGTATAAAAATGAAAAATAAAAAAATCTGATAAGCGAGTAAGCTTTTTACCCCCATTAGGGAAAGCCTTATATTTGCATTATTTATCAATATTCCCCTGACATCCCTTTTATCTGCAACCTCTTGTTTTACTTTCATAATTAAGAATTCCCTTGTATTAATTAGCGTTCAGAGTTTCAGGTAATAAATGAAAGTAAACACTAAAATCAACATTATTGAAACT
>NZ_JBEOOL010000729.1:0-260 GCF_040309225.1 Pseudoalteromonas sp. GW168-MNA-CIBAN-0100
GTATTTCAACTAGCTTATTGATCAACTTAAAAGCAGGATATGTTTTAATTGTTGCAAAAAGCTTTTGCTTTATGACTGTTAATATTTGTTTCCCCATAAGAAAATTCACCTTATATTTGGGGAACGGCTTTTAACTGATTTTCATGCTCGCAGTGAGGCTACAAGCTAATGATTGATATGAGGATGAATAATACTTAATCAAGTAGTTGTAATTATTTAATTGAGGAATGTGCTAGTTCGTTCAAATTAGAGACCTAAGG
>NZ_JBEOOL010000730.1:0-260 GCF_040309225.1 Pseudoalteromonas sp. GW168-MNA-CIBAN-0100
CAACGCCTCTTCTTCTGTCGACGAGCGGTAAATCAGCTTCAAATCCGCCGTCACGGCTTTATAATCTTTCCATGAGACATATTTCAATGAGTTTCGAACCATATGCACTATACACAATTGAACATGAGTTTGCGGGTAAGCAGTATTAATTGCATCAGGAAATCCCTTCAGCCCATCTACGCACGCGATTAAGATATCTTCAACGCCCCGTTGGCTTAATTCGGTGAGCACGCTCAACCAAAACTTAGCCCCTTCATTTT
>NZ_JBEOOL010000731.1:0-260 GCF_040309225.1 Pseudoalteromonas sp. GW168-MNA-CIBAN-0100
GCATATTGGTAAATACTGCAACAACCTATTACGCACCAAAGGTTTGAATAAATGGGCGCTTAGAGCTGTTTTTTGTGGGTTCTACAAATGGAAATCAATTTTGTGAAGAGCGTGGTCACAATCAAGAAATTTCTGGAAGCACAATTACCTGCGGAGAGGATGAAAGCGCTTATGGTAACTTTGATTGGTATAACCAATTATGGACAATGAAAAGCACTGGTAGTAAAAACCAATGCTATCAACTTTATGCAACTATAAAG
>NZ_JBEOOL010000732.1:0-260 GCF_040309225.1 Pseudoalteromonas sp. GW168-MNA-CIBAN-0100
CCTAATTCACTACAAAATTGTTTAGAATGACTGTAACCTTCATAAAACCGACTTGCTACATAAACACCAATGAATATCCATAATGTGGCTATTAACCCTGAATAAATCGCAATCGTTTCAAGCATCACCATTATCCTTTTTGTTATTAATTCATTAAAGCCTTTTTGAACACAGAGGAGAAAATGAGCCGGCTTCGAGTGACGAGCTGTGAGCTTGTACAAACAGCCTGAAACCTAGTCATAACAGCCCTGAGCTAGAAC
>NZ_JBEOOL010000733.1:0-259 GCF_040309225.1 Pseudoalteromonas sp. GW168-MNA-CIBAN-0100
TGTCGAAGCAATAGATCCCGACGACATCATCGAAAACGAAGCAAAACAAAAAGCAGAAAAAGCCAAGGCTAAAGCTGAAAAAGAAGCAGAAGATAGTGATGATGACGACTTTATGGCAGGGCTAGGGCTGTAAGAATAAGTTAAAATAATTATGTGGTTAAGGTCATAAAATCAGCCACGCGCAGTGTGACCTTTATTAATAACTGTTGGGTTACATGCAAACCCAACAGTTATTTAAACACAATAGCGCTATTTAGCG
>NZ_JBEOOL010000734.1:0-259 GCF_040309225.1 Pseudoalteromonas sp. GW168-MNA-CIBAN-0100
GGTAAGCACATCGGCACTTATGCCTGCTAAGTTAAATTTAGAGGCCATAAATTCAGCGTGTTTTTGGCTTACGCAAAACGCTAGCGTTTTAATAGCATGTACGTTGGTCACTATATCGGCAAGGCTGGCTATAATTTTGTTAGCGCGGTTGTTTTCACCTGTATAAAGGTTACTTAGCTCGCTTATATCGTAACGGCCGCCATTTTTAGAGCCTCGCCATGTTATTTTGCTTAGGTCTGTGTCGTCATCTAGTCCAAAG
>NZ_JBEOOL010000735.1:0-259 GCF_040309225.1 Pseudoalteromonas sp. GW168-MNA-CIBAN-0100
CTATAGTATTTTAACCACCATGTTTCTGAGCGTATCATTATTAGTGAAGATATTTCAAAAAAATAGAAGTTTCCGGCCATTTTACTAAATAATGAAAAATTTAGCTTGAAATTAATATGCTTGGAATAGATAAATAATAATATGATTAAAATAACGACAGATAAATACGAATAGATATAAACAGGATTATCAAATGAAGATAAGTAAAATAAAGCAGTAATTAAAATTACTATATTTTTAAGAGGAAGCGTAATAGCAT
>NZ_JBEOOL010000736.1:0-259 GCF_040309225.1 Pseudoalteromonas sp. GW168-MNA-CIBAN-0100
TTCTAAAAGGCCGCATTTTAGCGGTAATCGTGTTTTTAATTTACACCATACTAAGCAGCCTCGCACCGGCGATAGGCCTTTTATTTGCTATTGGTTTTTTATTTTTGTTGCCATGGATCATTAACCAAGGTTTGCGCTTTAACATGCGTATGACCCGCCATCGTAATGTACGCTTTGCTTTTTCAGGTAATTACGGCGATGCATTTATTAACTTTGTTTTATTGCCTATTGCAAGTGTATTCACATTACACCTATTACT
>NZ_JBEOOL010000737.1:0-259 GCF_040309225.1 Pseudoalteromonas sp. GW168-MNA-CIBAN-0100
GCAATATGACGAGGCTGCATCATTACTCCTTATTAGACGCTAGAGCTTATACTCTATCATTGTTAAGAGTATGTTATTCTCGATTTAAAACCAAGCTAAATTAAGATGTTATTTATTCATGAGATAAAGGTTACTGATAGTTGTCTATTTTTTTTTGTAATTTATTAATGCGCTTTTTTACCATATTAATTTGTGCTTTATAGTTTTTGTTAATTACTTTTTGTTTTTTAGCAATATCGGCGGCAATACGTTTTTTATC
>NZ_JBEOOL010000738.1:0-259 GCF_040309225.1 Pseudoalteromonas sp. GW168-MNA-CIBAN-0100
GAATAGTAAAGTAACTAATAATCCCCATTACAATGATAAAAAACATCATTAAATTGGCAGCTACCGAATTCTTTGCAAAGTAGGCAATAATACCCGTTTGTTTTTGCTCTATTGGTTCATTCATATTTGCTGCCTTACAACTGCTGAGTATTAGAGTTGCTTGTCTCTGAGCTTTCAGTTGCGCTGTTAGTACTAGTACCAGCCACTTTTACTTCCATGCCCTTTTGCGGATACTCTGGCAAGGTAACAACGAGTTTAT
>NZ_JBEOOL010000739.1:0-259 GCF_040309225.1 Pseudoalteromonas sp. GW168-MNA-CIBAN-0100
GGGTAGTCACGTTGATAAATACTGTCTATTAACCAACGGCCAATCCCCGGCCATGAAAAAATAACCTCGGTGATCATAGCAAGGGTGATCAAGGTGCTAAATTGCAAACCAATTTGCTTTATGACTGGCAGTAATGCATTTCTTAGGGCGTGATGAATAATAAGCTGCCCACGGTTAAGGCCTTTAGCGCGAGCTGTTTTGATAAAGTTTTGATCCATTACTTTTAACATTGACTCGCGAGTAAAGCGTACCAATACAG
>NZ_JBEOOL010000740.1:0-259 GCF_040309225.1 Pseudoalteromonas sp. GW168-MNA-CIBAN-0100
CTCAAAACCACTGCTCACTTGCTGAACATTTTTAACCACTAAGTATAACGTTGCGGGCAAGGTTAAACTCAAACCCAGTACAGCAATGGTCATCATAGAGGCTAATGGCGTGCGCCACATTTCCCCAAGACTGTACACACCTTGGCGAAAAATATTAATAATGAAAAAGTAACCGCCAGAGAATACGGATTTTTTTTGTTTATCATTACTATTTTGACGGCTTTTGAACAGTAAACTCATAATACACCCTCAGCCAGTG
>NZ_JBEOOL010000741.1:0-259 GCF_040309225.1 Pseudoalteromonas sp. GW168-MNA-CIBAN-0100
TGCCATTAACTTAACCCACTTTTATAACCTTTTAACTCAAAGAAAATACCACTTTAAACAACTATGTTAATCTGAATAAAAAATTCAGGTGCCGCTATGAAACTCATATTAATACTCCCCATCACGCTTATTTTAGCTGCTTGTAACCAAGTGACTCAAAAACAACAAGCCGACATTATTATTAACCACGCCAATGTAATTAATATGATGACAGGGCAAATTACGGCTAATCAATCCATTGTTATCAAAAACTCTACTA
>NZ_JBEOOL010000742.1:0-259 GCF_040309225.1 Pseudoalteromonas sp. GW168-MNA-CIBAN-0100
TTTTGGTACTGAGTTTAGCTATCAAACAGAAAAGCTGAGTGCGCACCTTCACGTAACTCGTTATCAAGATCAAGACCGTACCGCGCCAGAAGAAACAACCACAAACGGCTACACCATACTTGATGCCAGCGTTTCATATGACTTATCAGTGCTAAATCAAGATGTGTCTGTGTATCTACGTGGCACTAACTTAACAGACACAGAAGCGCGCGTGCATAGCTCATTTTTAAAGAATATAGCACCACGTCCAGGTCGTAGC
>NZ_JBEOOL010000743.1:0-259 GCF_040309225.1 Pseudoalteromonas sp. GW168-MNA-CIBAN-0100
GCTTTAAAATGCACACCAGAAAAATTAAGCAGTTGTTTTGCAAAATTTGCAAACGTTCCTAAAATATCTTCTAAAACTAAGCTCGTTTGAAGTTTAGCTGCTAGCTCATGCAGTGCTGTCGGTGTATTGCTATTATATTGCTCTGCTGAGAACGGCAAAAATTCGCCGCGACCAGAGATACGTTGTGTCAAAATATGAACGTTTTCCACTATTTCTTCCCCCTATAGTATTACTTTTTATAACTAAGCAGGTTATATGC
>NZ_JBEOOL010000744.1:0-259 GCF_040309225.1 Pseudoalteromonas sp. GW168-MNA-CIBAN-0100
TCCTTATAGTGATTTTAGTGCTCGTCCGTGGGCATATTTTATATATGGAGCCTCATTAGTATACGTGACTCTAGACGTTGAGGAAGCGTTTAATTTTGCTTAATAACAATTACAAATGTTTGCTTTTTTAGCACTCAAGTAGCCGTTATAAACGTTCTTAATCAATCAGTTAGCGACTTTTTTGATATTATTTAATAAGTGAGCACTGATCGAATACAAACACCTTCTATTTCCCTCTTCCTTCTGCCTCATCTAATCG
>NZ_JBEOOL010000745.1:0-259 GCF_040309225.1 Pseudoalteromonas sp. GW168-MNA-CIBAN-0100
GGGTAATCAAGTCCTAGTAATTTTGCTGTTTTATCAAATGCTTCGCCTGCTGCATCATCAACCGACTCACCCAGCACTTCATATTGGCCAATACCGGCTACTTTAACCATCATGGTGTGTCCGCCCGATACTAGCAAAGCAATAAACGGAAACTCAGGAACATTTTCCTCAAGCATCGGCGCTAATAAATGCCCTTCCATATGATGCACTGCTACTGCGGGAATATCCCAACCATAAGCAAGAGAGCGACCAATTGAGG
>NZ_JBEOOL010000746.1:0-259 GCF_040309225.1 Pseudoalteromonas sp. GW168-MNA-CIBAN-0100
TACAAAATTATAATAATAAATTTCTAACATCAAGAGGATAAATACTGCGTAAATTTACTTTTATTGCAGCTGCAGTAAGTGTTGCACTACTTGCTGGTTGCCAGCAAGCTACACAACAAGTAACAACAGCACCAGCAGTACAAGCACAACCAGTACAAAATGAAATAGACAAAGCGAATGCTTTTTTTGAAGATACCTTTAACCGCGACGTAATGAGCAGCCCTGTGTATCAAACTTACATGGGTATTAAGCAAGATTA
>NZ_JBEOOL010000747.1:0-259 GCF_040309225.1 Pseudoalteromonas sp. GW168-MNA-CIBAN-0100
GTCATAAAAAGAGTAAGCTCACTTTTTATAGTTATGTTTTCATCAAAAAAGAAAAATAACTGTAGCGGTAATAATAAAGCCACAACCGCATGTAACACATGCACCTTTTTAATTCGCTCTAGCTGCCCTTCTGGCGATAACTCTTTAATACCAAAGTCGCGCTCAAGGCACTTAACTAAGTTGCTGGCTTTTATACTAACCGCTAATCGGTAACAACTTAACCCCTCGTTATTTCGCGCTCTAAAGTCATATCCTGCTT
>NZ_JBEOOL010000748.1:0-259 GCF_040309225.1 Pseudoalteromonas sp. GW168-MNA-CIBAN-0100
TATTGTTTGGGGCAATAGCGCTGTTATCTGCACTTAATATGCTGTTTAGAACGGGCAAGTCGGCGTTGTATCAAAAACTACCTGGTAAAGTAGGGCAAAGTGTTATGGGCGCATTTATTGGCTTTTTAAGCTCTATAGTGGGAATTGGTGGCGGCACTATTTCGGTGCCATTACTTACTTTATATAACTATCCTGCTCACAAGGCCGTTGGTACAGCTGCAGCAATTGGGTTAATTATTTCATTGCCTGGTGCGCTAAC
>NZ_JBEOOL010000749.1:0-259 GCF_040309225.1 Pseudoalteromonas sp. GW168-MNA-CIBAN-0100
GTGTAATAATCAATTTATGTTTATTACACTTATTTATTAGTTTTGGCATTATAAGCTTGGTTTAAGCAAATAGCCTAAAATGTTAAGCGTTTATTATTGCAGCATAAAGGTTTCGTATTCTAAATCTTCAAACTGTTTAGATAACCAAAACAAACCCACAACCGAGCTAATAATAGTTGCAAATGCAAAGCCATAGCCATAAAACTGTGGTCCAAGTGCAACCGATAAATAGGTAAAAACAACATTTACGACTAAAAAT
>NZ_JBEOOL010000750.1:0-259 GCF_040309225.1 Pseudoalteromonas sp. GW168-MNA-CIBAN-0100
GGATAAGCTTCTGAATTTTTGCGCAATTTGGCTCTAACCAATTTAGAAATGATACCAAATAACGAGTAATGTTTTTAGTATTAAAAAAAGACTTTGGTTCCCAATAAAGGCCTGAAGGATCGAATCCCTGTTCATCTAAAGTACCGGATCTCAACCTTAAAATGAATGAAGTAAGCAATAATTCTGGGTCACTAAATATATTTTTATTAGCTTCCATGTAATCAAGAAATAGTTTTAAAGCTCTTGCATAAGATAAAAG
>NZ_JBEOOL010000751.1:0-259 GCF_040309225.1 Pseudoalteromonas sp. GW168-MNA-CIBAN-0100
GGCCATAAACGCTCAAACTTTTGTATGGATGAGTTTGCAAAGCATGTTGAATATACGCGCTTTTGCCCAGAGGTGGCGGTAGGTTTACCTATTCCAAGGCCAACTATTCGCCAAGTGCGAGTAGGCGATACAATAAAAGTGTGTCGCCCTGATGGTTCTGGCGACGTTGGCCCACAACTTACTGCTTACGGTATTAAAGTAGCTACCGAACAAGCGAAAGAGTTAAGCGGCTTTGTGTTTTGTGCTAAAAGCCCAAGCT
>NZ_JBEOOL010000752.1:0-258 GCF_040309225.1 Pseudoalteromonas sp. GW168-MNA-CIBAN-0100
GAAAACATATATTTGACTCGACTTTTTTAGCTATGGATTTGGCGGTAGATAACGCAGAACCAGAACAATATATAAATGCTTTAAATTCTTTAAATGAAAGATTTGACTGTGAGTTACCATTTCAAAACTTTGCTGAATTTGATCAATTAATGCAATCAGATCAGAGCTTTGATTTTTGATGGAGTTTCCATGCACTAAGTGCGGAAAATGCTGCTCAAACGTAAATTTATCACCTATTACCAGTTACCTGGATAGAGG
>NZ_JBEOOL010000753.1:0-258 GCF_040309225.1 Pseudoalteromonas sp. GW168-MNA-CIBAN-0100
GTTTCCGCATGTGTTTGACGATTTATACCGCGCTATGGTTGCCGCAGGCGAAAAGTCAGGGCATTTAGACCAAGTACTAAACCGGCTTGCCGATTACACCGAACAGCGCCAATATATGCGCAGTCAAATAACGCAAGCTATGGTGTACCCCATTATTTTAGTGGTGTTTGCTATTGCAATTGTGTCGGTTTTATTAGGTACTGTAGTACCTAAAATACTTAAAACGTTTGAGAAAACCAAGCAAGTACTCCCTTGGAC
>NZ_JBEOOL010000754.1:0-258 GCF_040309225.1 Pseudoalteromonas sp. GW168-MNA-CIBAN-0100
GTATTGCAGATACGACTTCTTTTGGTGGGCAAAAGTTATTAGATGGAACATTCGAAACAAAATCATTCCAAGTTGGTGCCAATGCCAATGAAGTCATTGACGTTACTATTGATGGTTTTAAAGCAACTGATTTAGGAGTTGTAAGCGGGCAGTCAGCAGCCGTACCAGCATTTACTGCAGCTAATATAGGTATTGCAGATGAAACTATTACATTTGGCGTTACAACTGCAGCAGGCTCACAGTCAGTAAGCTTTACTG
>NZ_JBEOOL010000755.1:0-258 GCF_040309225.1 Pseudoalteromonas sp. GW168-MNA-CIBAN-0100
AGTTTACACACAAATGATTATAACATAAAAATTTAAATCACCATATCTTACATCTTATAAATTTTAATGCCACCTACTATGCTAATAGTGTAATTGATCGCTTCCCAAAAGATAATTAATGGGAATATCGCTATAATAATAATTGCCAGCAACAACGACGGAATAGAAAGCGTTATATCCAGTAAGTGATTTAAAAAGCTGGAGCGAAGCCCACGACTAATACCAGCAAAAGTGCCTACGAGTAAGCCAATGACAGTG
>NZ_JBEOOL010000756.1:0-258 GCF_040309225.1 Pseudoalteromonas sp. GW168-MNA-CIBAN-0100
GGCCGGTCCTGCCTGGGGGCGGTGGTGGCGGGCGTGGGGGTTGCCGGGGGGGGGGGTGCCCGCGTTGGCGGGGGGGGGGGGGGGGGGCGGGGGGCGGGGGGGGGGGGGGGGGGGGGGGGGCTGGGGGGGGGGGGGGGGGGGGGGGGTGGGGGGGGGGGGGGGGGTGGGGGGGGGGCGGGGGGGGGGGGGGGGGGGCGCGGGGAGGATATGAGACAATAAAGAGCTAAGACAAAAATCAAGAGACAAAAACTCAAAAAA
>NZ_JBEOOL010000757.1:0-258 GCF_040309225.1 Pseudoalteromonas sp. GW168-MNA-CIBAN-0100
GTCTTTACCTGGTTTAGGCCATTTATAAGGTACAAACCCTGAACCTGCTTGTTGAGTCACCTTTACCATTTCTACAAATAATGCTGTGCCATCGGGGTCTTTGTTATTAGTTAAATCTGTACCATTTAAGTCTGGCTTAAATGGATGCATTATCATTTTTGGGTGGTAGTCATTTATCCAAAAATAGTTGGTATTATCGTACCTAAGGGCACTAATTGTAGCTAAAGCTTGCGACTGCGCTTGTTGTTGGGTGAGGGT
>NZ_JBEOOL010000758.1:0-258 GCF_040309225.1 Pseudoalteromonas sp. GW168-MNA-CIBAN-0100
CCTCTATTGTGCCTAATCTAAAGCCTAGGCCACGTATGGTTTCTATTGCCGGTGCGCCTAGTTTTTTACGTAAATTAAAAATATGTACGTTAAGTGCGTTACTCGCTACATCATCGCACACGCCATAAAGTACATTTTTTAACTGGCTTTGGGTTAAAATTTGTTGCGGACTATTTAAAAAGGTTTGCAGTAATAAGTCCTCGTTACGTGACAAGCAAACAAGCGTGCCATTGAGTAATGCTTTATGTTGCTCTAAAT
>NZ_JBEOOL010000759.1:0-258 GCF_040309225.1 Pseudoalteromonas sp. GW168-MNA-CIBAN-0100
GGCATGCACTCATTAGGAATTAATCAAAAGGTAGATAGCTTTTTGTTTAGTTTTTTTGAGTTAAAAGGGAAGCTTGAAGGCGATGATATTTTTACTCCATTTTTCAAAATAGTTGTTTCTTATACAGACGTTGAAGGTAATGATTATTCCAATGAGTTAACTATTGATTTTGCTGAGCTAAAAGGAATTACTGAAATTGGAGGCGGAGATCCCCTGCATAAAATGGCTGGAGATTTAAAGAAACTCAGAGAACAATTT
>NZ_JBEOOL010000760.1:0-258 GCF_040309225.1 Pseudoalteromonas sp. GW168-MNA-CIBAN-0100
GTCTTTGTGGAGCTTATTAATAACATTCGACGCTTCATCAACTTCGTAAGCTAGTTGCTCGATAGTGGCTTTATTTTGATTTGAAATGTCTTTAACGCGCTCGGCTTCTTTATCGGCATTTTTAATCTCATGTAACGCCTGTTGAGCGCTATTACTTACCGTTTGTGATGTACTACTCATTTCTGTTGTTGCTGTAGCTGCCTGTTCAACTTGTGCTTGCTGATTACGAATTGCTTTACTTGATTCGCCAGTAATTGT
>NZ_JBEOOL010000761.1:0-258 GCF_040309225.1 Pseudoalteromonas sp. GW168-MNA-CIBAN-0100
GCCAGCGCCCGTGCTCCGAGTCCTGTAAGTTGTGTTTGTTGTTGCCGCGGATGTTTATTATCGTAACCACCGAGCTTATTCATTTCTATAATAGCTGGGATTCTCGCAACATAAGGCATGATCACTGCAATTAAGGCGCAAACCAATAAAATCGTCATTATAATTCTCGAGTTATTATTTATGACCCAAAATAACACAGCAAATAGAAAAAAGCCGCCAAATATAAATAACCTGAGCTCTGGCGGCTAACAGTAACAT
>NZ_JBEOOL010000762.1:0-258 GCF_040309225.1 Pseudoalteromonas sp. GW168-MNA-CIBAN-0100
CGGTAGTAAGGCACATAATCCCTACGGTTACTGAGCATAAACGAAAAGTTGTAACGAATTTACCTTTAAATGTCGATCACTTCTGTTCAGTTTACGGTGAATATTGCCGTGAACTGATAGAAGTAGTTGATGGTGAATTTCATAATTATGGTGGTGAAAGACCATTTTCTAAGAAAGAACATTATTTACAGTATCAGGACTGGAAGAATGAGGACGGCAATAGAGTCTATTTTTTTATAGATGAATGCCATTTAGCAT
>NZ_JBEOOL010000763.1:0-258 GCF_040309225.1 Pseudoalteromonas sp. GW168-MNA-CIBAN-0100
GTATACACTTATACAAACCACCTATACCCATTTATTGAAGTAGTCCATGGTGAGTTGCGAGTAGGACTTAAAAGTGGTGGAAAATATAAAGTGCCGGTAGGCGACATTCAATTACGAATTGATAAAAACAAAGCTTGGGATATTTCAACAAATGAAACCCCTGTTGAAACCTCAGTGAGTGCGAAAGATAACCCTCAAGTAGATGTCATCTCTGAATACACTAAAAACCTTCCGGCAGAGCAGCGCGAACTGGTTATT
>NZ_JBEOOL010000764.1:0-258 GCF_040309225.1 Pseudoalteromonas sp. GW168-MNA-CIBAN-0100
TCACTAAATAGCTGCTCACCCACGACTATATTTGCTTGCTGAGCAACTTTAATTTTAGTGTTTAGTAAGTTTTTGAATTGTTTTATAAGTAATTCGTTAGATTCTTTTAATACTTCATGCTCTTCAAAAACCAGTTGTTTTTCTTCAGATTTGAGCATTAACGCGGCCGCACACACTCCAGCAATTAAACATATTGCAGAAATCAACAATGACAACTTGACGCTAAGTGAGTTTATCCCGAAACGAGATGGGGGGCGT
>NZ_JBEOOL010000765.1:0-258 GCF_040309225.1 Pseudoalteromonas sp. GW168-MNA-CIBAN-0100
GCCCTATGGTGTCTTCTTTGCGAATGACTTGCTGTAATCTTGCAGCTGATTTAACCAGTAGCTTATCGCCTAGTTCATGGCCAAACGAGTCATTTACTTTTTTAAAGTTATCTAAATCAATAAAAAGTACAGCCACATGCCCCTTGTTTCTTTGTGCTTCAAAAAGCATATGCGATAGTCGGTCAAGTGCTAAAAAGCGGTTAGGTAAAGAGGTTAAATTATCATAATAAGCTTGTTTACGGATCAGCTCTTCTGCAT
>NZ_JBEOOL010000766.1:0-258 GCF_040309225.1 Pseudoalteromonas sp. GW168-MNA-CIBAN-0100
GGCCAGAAATGCTCAGTTACGGTAATGTTGAGCCGTTAAAAATGGCGGTTTTTGATTTATTGCGCTGCACATCTCGTCCTGACTTGGATTTTAACGAAATTAATCAACGTATTTCTAAAGATGTGGGTTTAACCGCACGTGTTCTCAAACTAGTTAATGCCCGCTCTGCTAATAAAAATTTAGTGATTACGTCAATTCCACAAGCGGTTGTGTATTTAGGGGAAGATTCTATTAGAAAGTTTGTACGAGTACTGGCGC
>NZ_JBEOOL010000767.1:0-257 GCF_040309225.1 Pseudoalteromonas sp. GW168-MNA-CIBAN-0100
ACGCGTTGTATCACTGTTTATTTAAAGCCGCATGGCAAACGCTGTGTAAATTTGCGAAACGAAAGAGGCATGGCCAGCTAGGCATGACAAGCGTACTGCATACGTGGGGGCAGAACTTAAGTCAGCATATTCACCTGCATTGCTTGATATCCGCAGGCGCGCTTGATAAAGCGCACTGGGATGAAATAGAAAAAGGCTATTTATACCCCGTTAAAGCATTATCAACAGTGTTTAGAGGGAAAATGCTCGCGGCGCTC
>NZ_JBEOOL010000768.1:0-257 GCF_040309225.1 Pseudoalteromonas sp. GW168-MNA-CIBAN-0100
GGTGTGGTGAGCACAAGCTCAAAATGATAGTCAGATTGTATTTTATTGAGTTCGCTAATTAGCTCTACGGTAAGACCTGAAGCACGGCTGTCAACAATCTCTATGTAGGGAGGAAATTCATAGCCACCCACTTTGACTAGGGTTTTAGCTTGAACTTGCCCAGCAAAAATAAATAGCAATAGTAATGTAATGAGTGCGGCAGACTTCACAGGTAAATCCTTTCCTAGAATACTTTCTGATATTTCATCTTATAAGAT
>NZ_JBEOOL010000769.1:0-257 GCF_040309225.1 Pseudoalteromonas sp. GW168-MNA-CIBAN-0100
GCACAAGGGCATGTCGTTATTGTGCAAATAGGGACTCAAAAAGTAGGGTTCGTTGTTGATTCACTAATAGGTCAAGAAGAAGTGGTGATCAAGCCTCTAGATGCATTATTGCAAGGTACGCCGGGTATGGCGGGTGCGACTATTACCTCTGATGGTGGAATTGCACTGATATTAGATGTACCGAGTATGCTAAAGCATTACGCTGGATAATAAAAAGTAGGTATAAACTTTATGCCTACCCATTCATTGAATAAGAG
>NZ_JBEOOL010000770.1:0-257 GCF_040309225.1 Pseudoalteromonas sp. GW168-MNA-CIBAN-0100
TAACGACAGTAAAGTAGACTTACCACAGCCACTTGGTCCATGTAAAAACACATGCTCGCCTTGCTTAATGTTCAGCTGGTTAATATTAAGTGTGGGGCTAACTGCATTTTTATGCCATTTAAATAACAGCTTAGAAAGTGTGATCATAACAACTTAATAGTTAAACATTTATAGTTGTGATGTTAAGCGATAATAAAAGGGAAAGGAAGGAGGGGCGCGTTCAGTGGTTATATTTCAGCGGCCAGTAGGGCTGGTAC
>NZ_JBEOOL010000771.1:0-257 GCF_040309225.1 Pseudoalteromonas sp. GW168-MNA-CIBAN-0100
GGTAGGTCGCGTAAATCTACGCGGTTTTGCTTGTCAGCCTCGTCAACAAATTCGCCAAGGTGGGCTACTTGCGCTTCAACTTCTTCAGGCCAAACGTGCGGAATATCGTGGTTACGCAGGGCAACTTCTATTTCCATACCTGGGGCTAAATGCTCGCCAAGTACGTCAATTACTTTACCTACCGCGTTCATATTTCGGGTGGGGTTTTGCGTTATTTTAACTTGCACCATTTGGTTATGGCGCGCGCCGTTTTCGCT
>NZ_JBEOOL010000772.1:0-257 GCF_040309225.1 Pseudoalteromonas sp. GW168-MNA-CIBAN-0100
GTCCTGCTCCTTCGCTCCGTGAAGCCGCGAGTTAAACACAGATGCCGGCGGTCTGCAGCGCCTGCCGCCGGCCGGGCGCGGTGCGATACTGCACGGATGGCGACCGCGACCTTCCGCTTTCACGGCGAACTGAACGCCTTTCTCGCGCGCCCGCAGCGCGACCGGGCGTTCGCGCACGCATGCGCCCGCGACGCGACGGTCAAGCATGCGATCGAGGCGCTCGGCGTCCCGCACACCGAAATCGGCCGGCTGTACGT
>NZ_JBEOOL010000773.1:0-257 GCF_040309225.1 Pseudoalteromonas sp. GW168-MNA-CIBAN-0100
GTTAAAATCCCATCGTAATAAATGTAGTTATCTAGTTTAGTAATAATAGATCTTATATTTATATCGATGCACTCTTGCAACTGCTCTTTGGTAAAAAAGTCATTTTTAAAATCATTTTCCTTATTCATTTTTTTATTATCCATAATAACCTCAACCCACTATTTTTAAAGTAGTGTTAGAACCGCCTACCTGTCCGTGTTTAGCTAACTCTATATATTCAGACCACCAGATCATCATTACTCGTCTACGTTCTAAAT
>NZ_JBEOOL010000774.1:0-257 GCF_040309225.1 Pseudoalteromonas sp. GW168-MNA-CIBAN-0100
AACCTGAACTCAGCTTTAGGTTGAGTTATTATCCAGAATTTAGGCTACTTACTGCTTTTTCATTCGGCTCATTTCAGCATGACAGCTTTGCATTGTTAGTAATGCTTTAGCTAGTACAGCTTCGCAGTCTGCGGGTTGTGGTTTTTTCATTGAATCTTTAATTTCTTCGAGGGTTTTATCCTCAACTTCTTCTAGCTCTTTAATATACGTATCGTCGTTATTGCTGCTAAATTTAGTGATAAGCGCAGTGTAAGCAC
>NZ_JBEOOL010000775.1:0-256 GCF_040309225.1 Pseudoalteromonas sp. GW168-MNA-CIBAN-0100
TTGTGACAGTTTAACTTCGCCAGAAGTCAATATTGAATACTAAAGTAGATACCAATCAATCAACTCATAAGAGTTAATTAAATGGCACTGAATGGTACTGCTACCATTCTTTTTTTACTTTTGAAAACTCTTGATAAATACAAAGTATCTATCAGAATTTTATTATCAGCTTTTCCAAGTTTTTAAAGAGCATATTAATTAGTTATCCCGAAGGACAAGCACTAATTAACAATCATCTGTGTGGACACTACGAACA
>NZ_JBEOOL010000776.1:0-256 GCF_040309225.1 Pseudoalteromonas sp. GW168-MNA-CIBAN-0100
TATTAATCCTTGGCTAACAGATAGCGCTACCATTCTTTGTGCCGATTGGCGTGAGGTATTAAGCTTTTTAGCTATTTCGTCTTGTGTTTTACCTGCAACATAATACAACCACCCTGCTCTTGCTGCGTCATCGAGTTTTCTAATTTCTGTATTAGATAGCTTGGCCACTGAAACCTCTTAAAATCAAAATAAATAGACTATTAAAATTGATTAACAGCAAAATATTTTTGTTAATTGAACGAATTATTTAATTGTT
>NZ_JBEOOL010000777.1:0-256 GCF_040309225.1 Pseudoalteromonas sp. GW168-MNA-CIBAN-0100
GGGTTAGCTTACCGACTAGACTTTCCGGTATGGTCTACTCGCTTAGTGACTGTTTTATTATTTTTAAGTTTTCCGTTTGCAGTGGCGCTAGGTTATTTAATTGCTCACTGTTGCCTTGAAGAAAAAGCAGTGTAAGGAGAGCAGCATGAAAACATTCGCCGTGTGCCTAGTTATTCTTGCGTTGTTTTTAATTAATAGCGGTTCAATTATTCACTTTGATGTGTGGCAGTTTCCGCTATGGATCTCAGATATTAGC
>NZ_JBEOOL010000778.1:0-256 GCF_040309225.1 Pseudoalteromonas sp. GW168-MNA-CIBAN-0100
GTTTTACACCTAGTGCCGAAGCGATTTTTCTTAGCACAACAATAGTCGGCATTCGGCCTTCGTCTTTTTCGATCTTGCTTAGAGCAGCCGCTGTTATCCCTGCCTCACTAGCGAGCCTCGCCTGTGTCCAACCAAGTAATTCTCGCATGTGCTTTATGTTTTTACTGATAAGTGCGGCTTGCTGAAGTTTGTCAGCCATAAAATAACCCTCCGTTAATTTTTATATTAACAGTAGTTGATATGTTTGGCTAGAAGG
>NZ_JBEOOL010000779.1:0-256 GCF_040309225.1 Pseudoalteromonas sp. GW168-MNA-CIBAN-0100
ATTTTTTAGTGGTGGGATTTTATATCAAGTTAATCCTCACAGTTTAACTCTAAAAATAATATATAAGGTTCCTAAACAACATGAAAATGTTGCCATAAATGTGCTGTCGTATGAAGTTGATCGTAATAATATTTTATGGCTCTCGTTATCCAACTTTGGCCTGATTGGCATTGATGCCTTAACGTATGAACTTGTTCATACTATTGATTTAGACAAAAACAAATTGGGTACCTTATTGTACGATATGGTGCTTGAT
>NZ_JBEOOL010000780.1:0-256 GCF_040309225.1 Pseudoalteromonas sp. GW168-MNA-CIBAN-0100
GGTACGCATGGCATTATGAGGTAAGTGCAGTTTAGTTGCTAAGATACTTGCCCCAGTTGCACCTAAATGCACCGAAGGTCCTTCGCGTCCCACCGAAAAGCCGCTGATGAGAGCCAATGCACCACCAACAAATTGGTTAAGGGTGTTATACAGTGGCATTTGCCCGTAATGGCGTTTAATACGATGAATTACAAACGGAATACCCAAGCGATAATGTTTAAAGCCAGTAAAAGCCGCAAAAAGCGCAATTAAGAGT
>NZ_JBEOOL010000781.1:0-256 GCF_040309225.1 Pseudoalteromonas sp. GW168-MNA-CIBAN-0100
TGGTAGTTGTGGATTGCAGTTTTATAGCCAGTTATTAGCTTTGCAAACAAAGCACCAAGGGCTGAATATTGACTACCGCTTTGCGCCAAATATAAGTGTTGAGCAGGCTGTAGCTAACCATAATGCCGACATTGGTTTTTTAACCCAAGCACCCACACTTAGCGAAGTAACCAGCCATAAAATAGGTACAGAGCCGTTACTATTAGTTACCCCTGCACATATTAAAACCCCAACATGGCAAGCTTTATGTGAACTT
>NZ_JBEOOL010000782.1:0-256 GCF_040309225.1 Pseudoalteromonas sp. GW168-MNA-CIBAN-0100
GTAAGTGAGTGACTACTTTTAGCTATAACCATGAGATTACCAGTTAAATCATCATAGTCGCGTGGTCGCTCTATACCTTGTTTATACACTAGTTTTTGACTAATGGTTCGGTAGGTAGGGCCAAAACGATATTGTTGTGCACGTGTTTTATTATAGGTAAGGCCTGAGGCAATTAAATCAAGATCACCGCTTTGCAGGCGTGCAAACATGTCTGATAAATTAAAAAATGGGACTATTTCAAGCTCTACACCTAAAT
>NZ_JBEOOL010000783.1:0-256 GCF_040309225.1 Pseudoalteromonas sp. GW168-MNA-CIBAN-0100
GACTAGCAAAGCAATAAAAGGCTCAAAAGTGAAAAATTATCAATGACAATTAGCACAAAACACGCAGCTTGTTCATTTTAAGTTAATGCTGTTTTTATTTTGTAGCCGCATAAACTGCCATTTAATTTTGGAATAAGACATTAGGCTTAAGTGCAGGAGAGGGTGTGTTGAATTTTTTTTCATAGTTGCGCCTGTCGGCATGGGTAGAGCTAAAACTCTAATACTATAAAAAACGTTAATATAGCCGTATTAATTG
>NZ_JBEOOL010000784.1:0-256 GCF_040309225.1 Pseudoalteromonas sp. GW168-MNA-CIBAN-0100
GGGTTAACCATCCAAGCTACTATTATAGGTATGCTGGAGGTTACTTGCGGCGCAACCGCTAGGTCGTAGTCTATTTCTAGGGTATTTAAATTAGCATAACCTTTAATGGTTAAGTCGGCTGGTACGCCATCCATTTTAGTATCTTGAGTGTAGGCAATGCCTTTATCAAGCTGCATTGTGCCTTGCATGCTGTTATAAAAAAAGCCTTTGGAAAACACATCTCTAAAATCGAGTTTTAATTTACGCACTAGTGAAT
>NZ_JBEOOL010000785.1:0-256 GCF_040309225.1 Pseudoalteromonas sp. GW168-MNA-CIBAN-0100
GTATCGATAAAGAGTTTCATTATGGCTTAATGGCAAACGTAGCCCCAGGTTGGAAATTACGTGTGCTGTTAGCACAGGCGTTATTTGCAAACCCTGATATTTTGCTACTTGATGAGCCCACTAATAACTTGGACATTCATACTATTACGTGGCTTGCCAATGAGCTTAACCAACGTAAATGCACCATGATCATTATTTCCCATGACCGTCACTTTTTAAACTCGGTATGTACTCACATGGCCGATATTGATTACGG
>NZ_JBEOOL010000786.1:0-256 GCF_040309225.1 Pseudoalteromonas sp. GW168-MNA-CIBAN-0100
GCATTATGGCGTGCAACAGGCATGACCGACACCGACTTTGGTAAACCAATTATTGCTGTGGTTAACTCATTTACACAATTTGTGCCGGGGCATGTGCATCTTAATCAGCTCAGTGAACTAATGGCTGAAACCATCACCCAAGCGGGCGGTGTTCCAAAAGAATTTAATACCATCGCCATAGATGACGGTATTGCCATGGGGCACGGCGGTATGCTTTATTCACTGCCATCGCGCGATTTAATAGCCGACTCGGTAG
>NZ_JBEOOL010000787.1:0-256 GCF_040309225.1 Pseudoalteromonas sp. GW168-MNA-CIBAN-0100
GGCAGGTCCAGACCGCTATTGAAGGCCGCTTCGGCGGCGTCGGCGTAGTTCTTGGCGACGCGAGTGGCCACCCCGGCCGGGATGGGCTCGAAAAGCCGCCGCGCGAGGATTTTCGGAAGGTCCGCCTCCCCGCTCGGGCGCAGCACGAGCTCCTTGCGCGCCATGAGTTCGCGGGCTTCGTCGATCGCCGTGAGAACGTCGGCGGTGTTATCTCCGAATGCATCGGTCAGCCCGGTCGTCGTGATAACCAGTGCTG
>NZ_JBEOOL010000788.1:0-255 GCF_040309225.1 Pseudoalteromonas sp. GW168-MNA-CIBAN-0100
GCGGTACCACAAGCCAAATAATAATAGGTTGTTTTAAAGCATTGAATAACACCACTACAATTAGCACCATAGCTAAAAGGCCAAGTGGTAGTGTTGATGCAAGCATTTCATTTGACTCTTTTGATTGCCCATACTCACCATCCCATTCCAATGTGTAACCGGCAGGTAAGTCAATCGCTTCTATTTGTGGCCTTACTCGATTAAATAATTCAGATGCAAGCTGCCCAGGAAGTGGATCGGCTTGAGCCTTAATTG
>NZ_JBEOOL010000789.1:0-255 GCF_040309225.1 Pseudoalteromonas sp. GW168-MNA-CIBAN-0100
TAGTCCTTTTGCAATTTTGAGCCACAGCGGCAATGGTAATATGCGCAGTGCTTTTAATATTAGTGTAAAACGATACGGAAAATGCACTTCTTTACGACGCTTGTGTATGCCTTTTATCATATAGTCTGCCGCTTTTTGCGCTGTAACGGCCATAGGCATAGGAAAGTCATTTTTATTAGTTAGAGGGGTTTTAACAAAACCAGGATGCACTAAGGTTACATCAACGTCATTTAAATCAATTGCTAAGCTTTTAGC
>NZ_JBEOOL010000790.1:0-255 GCF_040309225.1 Pseudoalteromonas sp. GW168-MNA-CIBAN-0100
TAACAAAACAATAAGCAGAGCCAAGCTTAAAGAGTTATTAATTAAAGAACAGCAATCTTTAGTTGCTATGGAATCATGTGGTGGTACGCATTATTGGGCGCAATTTGCTAAACAGGCAGGGCACCAGATCAAAGCGATCAACGCGCGACAGGTAAAAGCGTTTCGTCAAGGGCAGAAAACCGATGCAAATGATGCGCTGGCTATTTCAGTTGCAGCGAGACAGCCTCATATAAAAGGAAGTCGTTTACTTTCAGT
>NZ_JBEOOL010000791.1:0-255 GCF_040309225.1 Pseudoalteromonas sp. GW168-MNA-CIBAN-0100
GTGTTTAAGCTGGAGTGCTCGTTAAGTGCATCTACGTTTAAAGCAACTTCTAACTGCAGGACTTGTTGTAAATGATTAAGTAAACGCTTTCCAAGAGCGGTTGGCCGCGGTGGCTGCGTTCTAATAATTACAGGCTCTCCAAGTTTGGCTTCGAGTTGATGAATACGCCGACTTACTGCCAATTGCGTAATAAATAGCTTTTTAGAGGCTTTTTCAAACCCGCCTTCACTAATAACCGCCGACAGTGCATTGAGT
>NZ_JBEOOL010000792.1:0-255 GCF_040309225.1 Pseudoalteromonas sp. GW168-MNA-CIBAN-0100
CTGCTAACTCATTACGATAGTTAACTGCAACTGAATTAACGCCGTATAGTTACTACTTTACAACTAAAAAAGAGCCTAGTTGGCTCTTTTGCTGCTTAGCATCTCTATATTTTGTGCCTTAGCTTAATATAGGCGGCCTTTTATCTGCCCACGGAGCGGCTTGCTCTAATTGCGCGGCCAGCGTAAGCAACTGCGCCTCACTGCCATACGCACCGGCAAACTGCACACCAATTGGCAAGCCATTCTTATTCCAAT
>NZ_JBEOOL010000793.1:0-255 GCF_040309225.1 Pseudoalteromonas sp. GW168-MNA-CIBAN-0100
TTGTCGAAGCAACTAGCTGCGGTAGCTAAGGCGATTAGTGTGCAAGCAAAGTTAAGTACGCAGCGCCAAGTGTTTTTTGTTTCTATGGGAGGGTTTGATACACACGATAATCAATTGAATACTCACCCTGCATTGCTTAGCACACTAGCACAAGGACTTAACGAGTTTAATAGTGCGATGAATGAGCTGAATATGGCTGACAAAGTAACGTCGTTTACTATGTCGGACTTTGGCCGTACGCTAACATCTAATGGA
>NZ_JBEOOL010000794.1:0-255 GCF_040309225.1 Pseudoalteromonas sp. GW168-MNA-CIBAN-0100
GGAGTATGGACGCAATTATTAAAACGAAACTTGATTACCCAAAAAAGATAAATAAAACAATAGAAATATTGCTTCAGCACTTAAAATTAAAAGATATACACCGTCTGAAATTAACAAAAGTTCAATATTTCAAACCAGTAGCTAATGAATGTCATATAAACACTATGCTAATGAAAGATTTCGAAGATGGTGAGCAAGAGTTTGGTTGGTTAGTTTGGTATGACGCAAAAAATGATTTTTGTGAAGCAATTTTTC
>NZ_JBEOOL010000795.1:0-255 GCF_040309225.1 Pseudoalteromonas sp. GW168-MNA-CIBAN-0100
CCATAATAAGCACCATGCTGGGCTATGTCTTGCTCTATTTGTGCTTTGGCGGCGGCTCTGTCGCATACATCAAATTGTAATAAGCTAGTAGCTTGGCCTAATGCCTGTATTGCTGCGCAAGTTGCTTGTGCATCTGCCACACCATTTTTACAATGCACTGTAATGTCATACCCTTGGGATGCTAATTTAAGCGCAATAGCCCTGCCTATGCCACGGCTTGAACCTGTGACTAAAATTCGTTTTGTCATTGATTAT
>NZ_JBEOOL010000796.1:0-255 GCF_040309225.1 Pseudoalteromonas sp. GW168-MNA-CIBAN-0100
GTCTGGGCCTATGGTAGGAGTTACCGTTAACACCGAGCCTAATGGCACCATATTACCCGCACGATTACGTACTTTTAAATGCAATATTTGTTCTGGATCAACGCGATAATCGGCGTCAGCTTGCGCATTTACTTGGTAAGTACGGCCAAATAAATTGAAGTCGTTTACATACACTGAGCCTAAATATATCTGTAACGCATTAAACACTTCATCCAGCGGTATGCCTTGAATAAGCGCTTGTTCACGGTCTATATC
>NZ_JBEOOL010000797.1:0-255 GCF_040309225.1 Pseudoalteromonas sp. GW168-MNA-CIBAN-0100
GCCCTGATCGTCCTGCATGGACGCCGGTATTTGTTCGAATTCATACCGATGAAGGTATTAGCGGTGTTGGTGAAGCAGGTCTTGCGTACGATTTAGGACACAGTGCCGCTGCTGCGATGATCAAAGAAATGGCCGATGCCTTTTTAATTGGACACGACCCGTTTCAAACTGAAAAACTATGGTCGCGTATGTTGCGTGAAAGTTTTTGGGGTCTAGGTGGTGGGCCGGTGGTTTACGCAGCAATGAGTGCGATTG
>NZ_JBEOOL010000798.1:0-255 GCF_040309225.1 Pseudoalteromonas sp. GW168-MNA-CIBAN-0100
CGCTTAACTTACTTGAAAATGTAAGCATAAAAGTAATACTCACTGGCGATGAAGAAAGCAGCGGTCGTCCGCTTAGCTTATCTAAACAAGCCATTGTTGATGCGGCAATGTGGGCAGACGTTGCTTTAGGCTTTGAAAATGGCGATAACAATATTAAAACCGCCATGGCGGCGCGCCGTGGTTATACCGGCTGGACGCTAAACGTAAGTGCTGCAGCGGCGCATTCGTCGCAAATATTTAGTGATAATGTAGGCT
>NZ_JBEOOL010000799.1:0-255 GCF_040309225.1 Pseudoalteromonas sp. GW168-MNA-CIBAN-0100
GGGTTGTAGCATCTAAAATAATTGTGAGTAGTTATCATTCTACTTGGTTTAGGTTATTTGGAGTTACTACTCTCTTTTCGTCTATTTTGAATAATACAGCTGTTGTAGCTACACTGCTTTCGCCTATTCGTAATAACCCCCATCATTTTGCCAGTAAGTTATTATTACCTTTGTCGTATGCCTCTATTTTAGGTGGAACGCTTACGCTAATAGGTACCTCTACTAATTTGATCGTTAATTCAATGTATATTGAGG
>NZ_JBEOOL010000800.1:0-255 GCF_040309225.1 Pseudoalteromonas sp. GW168-MNA-CIBAN-0100
GGTTTGATGAACACGATGAATCTTATATAGAAGATGCCTACGATGATTTTTTGCCACCGGCTATATATCGTTGTATTAAAGCAGAAGCTAAATGGGACCCTCAAATAGACTTAACACCAAGTCTTGAAATACTCACTGCGTTTGAGCAACAAATAGAGGCTATTTGTTCGCAAACACGCGATCCGCATGATCGTTTAGAACAATTACTTGATTGTTTTTACAGTCAGTGGTTATTTAGTGCGTCAAGCTTGAAAG
>NZ_JBEOOL010000801.1:0-255 GCF_040309225.1 Pseudoalteromonas sp. GW168-MNA-CIBAN-0100
GTATTAAGCAACATACCTGGGCGAAGTAAACCTGATTTATTAGCAAAACTTGCTGTTACTTCTACACTGCGAGTGATTGAGTCGATTCGTGAGCTTATATGGGTTACTTTACAGCTGAAGGTTTGATCAGGGTAAGCATCGTTTTGAGTGCGAACAATCATTCCGTTTTTCAATTGAGCTAAATACTTTTCAGGCACTTTAAAATCAACTTTTATAATACTAATGTCATCGAGGGTTGTGATCACAGTACTATTA
>NZ_JBEOOL010000802.1:0-255 GCF_040309225.1 Pseudoalteromonas sp. GW168-MNA-CIBAN-0100
GATTGGGGTAAAGCAAATAATGGTGGCTAGGTTGCCAGTTTGCTGCCACGGCTAAACGCCAAAAGTCGTTTAAGTCTGCTTGCACCAAAATATACTGACCACTGTCGGTTTGTGTATACTCTACATCGTGTTTATCTAAGCGGTGCGACGATTTATCGATACCAATTACCAGCGCATCGGGATGGCGCTTAGCTAAATTAGCGGTGCTTTCTCCCACACCACAACACGAATCTAAAATGAGTGGGCCTTTAAACG
>NZ_JBEOOL010000803.1:0-254 GCF_040309225.1 Pseudoalteromonas sp. GW168-MNA-CIBAN-0100
ACATCCCGCATTGTGTTTTCCGTTTAGGTTATTACTTGCACAATAGTCGCGGGTTAAACCCGCTGCTACGATATTGTGTAGTCGCGATTTTACATCGCGCAATGTGTTTTACGTTTAGGTAATTACTTGCACAATAGTCGCGGGGTAAACCCGCTGCTACGATATTGCGTTTTCGAAATTTTATATCGCGCATTGTGTTTTAGGTTTAGGTCATTACTAGAGGTAAAATGGCAGGAATTTCGGTCTTAGAGTTA
>NZ_JBEOOL010000804.1:0-254 GCF_040309225.1 Pseudoalteromonas sp. GW168-MNA-CIBAN-0100
TATCAGGCACGGTATAAAGCAGTTCATAGTCGTCGCCGTAATTTAGTATAAACGGTAATTGTTGTTCAAAATCAAGGCTAGCTTTCATTGCATCCGAGGTGGGTATGCTTTCAATATTAACCGTTGCGCTAACCTGCGACATATTTAGTATATGGCCTAAATCGGCTAGTAAACCATCTGAAATATCAATAGCAGAAGACGCAAGCCCACGTAATACCTGCCCTGCAGCCACTCTAGGTGTAGGGAAGTTAAGG
>NZ_JBEOOL010000805.1:0-254 GCF_040309225.1 Pseudoalteromonas sp. GW168-MNA-CIBAN-0100
TGTCTTCGTTAGGAACATTATCCCCACGATGGCTAGTGTCGGGTGCCACACTAGCAATACCTAGCTCAGCTGCTTTTTTGAATGCGCCTGCTTTTTGCATAAAGTTTTCGTCGGTGCAGGTTAAACCTGAAAGCCAATAAAGTACCGGTACTTTATTACTTTCACTAGCGCCGGGCGGCAAAAAAACGGCAAAACGCATAGTACAATGAGTGCTTACAGCGCTGTGCGTATATTGTTTATGCCAGCCACCGGAT
>NZ_JBEOOL010000806.1:0-254 GCF_040309225.1 Pseudoalteromonas sp. GW168-MNA-CIBAN-0100
GCTCGACCCGGTTCGGCAGCATCAGCAGGATGCGGTCGCCGCGCACGACGCCGATCGCGCGCAGCCAGTTCGCGATCCGCGACGAACGCTCGGACATCTGCGCGAACGAATACGGATCGCCCGTGCCGGTCGCCGCGTCGACGATCCACAGCGCGGGCTGGTCGTTGCCGCGCGCCATCGGGTCGAAGTAGTCGAGCGCCCAGTTGAACGCATCGAGCACCGGCCATTCGAAATCGCGGTACGCGGTGTCGTAG
>NZ_JBEOOL010000807.1:0-254 GCF_040309225.1 Pseudoalteromonas sp. GW168-MNA-CIBAN-0100
GTACAAAAATTTACTGGTAATCAAAATCCCAATAATACCCGTGTAGTCCTTATAAATAACAGCGGTAAAATACTTTATTTTTACGATAGAGGCTTTTCAGTTGATGCGTTAAATAAGTTAAAAGCGACTATAAACTAAATTTATTGATTGCTTTTGTTTTACAGCTTTATTCTAAATGACTATTACTAGTTTTCCTCTACTGATGTTAATTTTGGCTTCGTTAATTACGGTGTGTTATGCAATAAGTAATAGTT
>NZ_JBEOOL010000808.1:0-254 GCF_040309225.1 Pseudoalteromonas sp. GW168-MNA-CIBAN-0100
ATGTTGCATGCTTTGCCGCAAGAGTACAGCATTGACATGCAAGAGGGGATTAAAAACCCACTCGGCATGAGCGGTGTGCGCATGGAAGCACGCGCGCACATTATTACCTGCTCCAACGACATGGCTAAAAATATAGAAAAATGTGTTGAACGTTGCGGGCTTGAAGTTGACCAACTTATATTCACAGCGCTTGCTTCGTGTTATTCCGTACTGACGGATGACGAAAAAGAGTTAGGTGTTGCGGTGCTTGATAT
>NZ_JBEOOL010000809.1:0-254 GCF_040309225.1 Pseudoalteromonas sp. GW168-MNA-CIBAN-0100
GCATTCGTATCGGCTGTATCGTCAGTATTTAGAGCCGCTAGCTTTTGTCCTACAGGTGGCGTAAGCGAGCAAAATAAAATGGATTACTTATCTTTAAATAATGTATTTGCTGTGGGTGGTACTTGGATCGCAAATAAAGAGTGGGTTGCACAAGAAAACTGGCAAGCAATTACTGACTCGTGTATTCAAGCATTAAAGTAGTAAGGAACAAACAATGAAAGATTTAGCCCCGGCAATATTGCCAGGTGTAGTAG
>NZ_JBEOOL010000810.1:0-254 GCF_040309225.1 Pseudoalteromonas sp. GW168-MNA-CIBAN-0100
GTTTTATATAGCCCTGTTTCAAAGGTTTCAATCGGTTCCCAGTTTAATTCTTTACTTATTTTTGATGCATCTATTGCATATCGGCGGTCATGGCCAGGGCGGTCAGTTACAAATGTTATTTGTTCTGAATAATTATACTCTTTGGGCACTAACTCATCTAAAATACTGCAAATATTTTGCACTACCTCAATGTTCTGCTTTTCATTATGACCACCGATATTATATGTTTCACCTACCTGACCTTCCGTTACTAC
>NZ_JBEOOL010000811.1:0-254 GCF_040309225.1 Pseudoalteromonas sp. GW168-MNA-CIBAN-0100
TGTTGCACCCATAGAAGAAAGTAGCGACAAAAAAGCGAGTTAATAAATTTTGCATAAAAAAGGGAGTAACCTAAGTTACTCCCTTTTTTTGTTTATAACTTTTTATAGTTCTTGTTCTACTTCATCAAATAAGGTTGTAATTTCTTTAGCTGGCTCATTGGTCATTAAGCTAACTAATACAATCGCAATACTTGATAAAATAAAGCCTGGGACTATTTCATAAATAACGCTACTTAAACTCCCACCATTAATGG
>NZ_JBEOOL010000812.1:0-253 GCF_040309225.1 Pseudoalteromonas sp. GW168-MNA-CIBAN-0100
TACAGTAAATCGCAAAGCTCTACCGCAAAAGAAGAAAAAAAAGAAGTTGCCTATAACGACCAAGAACTAGAAGAAATGCTTATGGGTCGTAAAAACATTACTTTTAAAGAGCCTAAAGGCTTTTTATCTCGCTTGTTGCATAGCCTTATTCCTAAACTAATGTTTTTACCCTACCCGATGCGTAATATTGCCCAGCAATTATTTGGCTCATGGGTAAGTACCTTTGTGGCACTTATTGCGTATGGACTGGTAG
>NZ_JBEOOL010000813.1:0-253 GCF_040309225.1 Pseudoalteromonas sp. GW168-MNA-CIBAN-0100
CGTCAGGCTTAATACGTACATCATTTTTAAATTCTACATTACATTGCTCATTATTAAATGACACTGTTGAATCGTTATCATTATGTGCCACAACGGCAGGTGCACATATTAAAGTGCTCATTAATAGTAATTTTTTCATATTTATTCTCAGTTTTTTATTGATGATAAATAAGTAATAACAAGTTTAGTGCCAATGTTTTTTTATTATATTAAACAATAGGTTGGTTTTATTTTTAGTATTGTCTATAGCCTG
>NZ_JBEOOL010000814.1:0-253 GCF_040309225.1 Pseudoalteromonas sp. GW168-MNA-CIBAN-0100
GCATCGCCTTTATTATTTGCAGTGGCCATACTTTGAGATAAGGGCATTAGCTTTTCGTTTGCCGCCTCAGCGCTTGCTGCAACATCGCTAAGCACACCTTTTTGCGGTGCAATTACAATAGGGGCAAGCTGATCATCAGGCTTCCCTTTTAATTGCTTAGCGTCTTCATCTAAAGCCTCGGCTTTAGCATCAGCGTTCTTTTTAACTGTGGTGTCTATAGTGTGCGCAGCATTTATTTGCGCCAACATACTAT
>NZ_JBEOOL010000815.1:0-253 GCF_040309225.1 Pseudoalteromonas sp. GW168-MNA-CIBAN-0100
GCTAATGTGTGTCCTACAAATGTACAAGGTACTTGGTGCTTGTCGTAAAATTCTTTTTCAAACGGTAATAATGCAAGCACTAAGTTAGTAGCAGCACTTATGGTATGAATGCGCTTTTCTCGCCATGCCCAAACCGAGGGGCTTACGTATTGTACTGTTTTAATTCCGGCGTCTTTAAGGGGTTTTTCTACGCGCAAGTTAAAATCGGGCGCATCTATGCCAATAAATACATCGGGTGGGTTATCAATAAAAT
>NZ_JBEOOL010000816.1:0-253 GCF_040309225.1 Pseudoalteromonas sp. GW168-MNA-CIBAN-0100
TACCAATTAGTATTATAAAATTACCAATTAACTTACGATTACAAAGTAGGCGTAAAGTAGCCTTATTAATTTTCTATTGTGGCAACATTATGAATTTACAACAATTTAAATCAGAGGATATGAAAATGAAAAGGCGCAGACGTTTTTGGACAATTGTTGAAAAATTAGAAACCGCGATAGATCAAGGTATTTATCCTGTGGGTACACGGTTACCAGCAGAACGTGAGTTAGCCGAAATTCACCAAGTAAGCCG
>NZ_JBEOOL010000817.1:0-253 GCF_040309225.1 Pseudoalteromonas sp. GW168-MNA-CIBAN-0100
TTATTGTCAGGATCGAAGTAACTAAGAATTGATGGGCCTAAGTCGGCTTTAAGCGGATCGCTAACATCATCAAAGTTCCAAATAGTGATATTAGCAATGTCTTGGCAGGCATTGAGTGGCGTATTTGTATCAATATGCAAGCATTGAGTGGTTCTATGACGTGCGTATTGATCCAGAAGCCACCAAGCTTCGGCTATCGGTGCTACATCATTAAAAGTAACCCCATTAAAAAATAAATCAGGATTAAGAGCTG
>NZ_JBEOOL010000818.1:0-253 GCF_040309225.1 Pseudoalteromonas sp. GW168-MNA-CIBAN-0100
CCGCAGTATGATTGGCTTATTTGGCATTGTGTTTGGCGCTTACAGCATTAACTTTTTATGGTCGCCGTTAATTGATCGTACCAAACTACCCTTTTTATACAAATGGTTAGGCCAACGCCGAAGCTGGATACTGTTTTGCCAAAGCTTTATTTTACTTGGCACACTGCTATTAGCAGGGCTTGATTTAAAAGCCAATTTAGCGCTCGTCGCCGCACTTTGTTTATTAATAGCCATAGCCTCTGCCACTCAAGAT
>NZ_JBEOOL010000819.1:0-253 GCF_040309225.1 Pseudoalteromonas sp. GW168-MNA-CIBAN-0100
GAGGACACTTCAGACGGAGGCTCAACAACAAAAGGTGATAACAGTAGCCGTACACCATCGCCCAATCACGGCGTCACAGTTCCAGAGGGCCAGCCAAAGCTACGGCATAAAAAACGCCTGAGCAATATGTCATCCTCATCTGGCGGTTCAGAAGATGGCACCACATGGCAAGAGTTTGACACGTCTAAACTCATGTCTGATCGTGTTGCTGCGGACATCGAACACGCAAGAGAGACAGCGAATGAGGACGAAG
>NZ_JBEOOL010000820.1:0-253 GCF_040309225.1 Pseudoalteromonas sp. GW168-MNA-CIBAN-0100
GCGGGTAAAGATTATATTTTAGAGTTTAATCGTGCCAAAAATGCGGTTGCGGCTAAAGTATTTGCACAGTCGCCACAAGTAAGCTTAAAAGCAAAAGGAAGTGCACTGGCTGCGCCATTAAGTGTAATTTCTAATGCCCAGCTTACAAACACTGTGCCAGTACAGCAAGTTAGTAATACAACGGCAATGGCAACAAGCGCCAGCGAAGTAAGTAAACTCGTTGCACCTATTAATGGTAAGGGCATGCCCAGCG
>NZ_JBEOOL010000821.1:0-253 GCF_040309225.1 Pseudoalteromonas sp. GW168-MNA-CIBAN-0100
TAAACACCAACGGAATTAATTATTAGAGTGTGTGTCATTTTAATTTTTTTATTAGAGTGGGTGTCATTTTAATTTTTTTAATTTTTTAACATTTTAGTTTTTCAGACGTTCAGGTTTAATTATGTTCTAAATCAAACCTAAACGCGTACACTTTTACGTATTGAAGTTAGTTTTTCTTGGATTGTCTCATCAACAACTCAATAATTTTTGCGTTATTTTCGATTGGGGATTTTGGAATATTGCTTCGGTGGGG
>NZ_JBEOOL010000822.1:0-253 GCF_040309225.1 Pseudoalteromonas sp. GW168-MNA-CIBAN-0100
TGGTACATGAACCGTGGGCAAGAGCAGCTTGTGATTAGAGGCACAGGCTGGTTTGAGAGTGGTGAGGCTGGCATCAGTAATATCAAACAAGTTCCCGTTAAAACAGTAGATGGTACGGTTGTTACGGTTTCAGATATTGCTAAAGTTGAAATGGGCAGTGAAATTCGTCAAGGTGCTGTCACCATGACGCGCAAAACCGAAGACGGTAAAGTCGAAAATTTAGGCGAAGTTGTCTCTGGCATTGTCTTAAAAC
>NZ_JBEOOL010000823.1:0-253 GCF_040309225.1 Pseudoalteromonas sp. GW168-MNA-CIBAN-0100
CTTAACTAATGAGCCAATATTACGTTTGGTATCAAGTACTCGGTTAAAGCCTGAATAACGCACATCGCGCCCAGAAACTAATGCCGATACGCCACCTTTTTCTACGTTAACTGAGATCATCGCCGCTTCAAGCGCGCGAGTATTAGGGCGTTTTTCTAAATAAGGCAAACTTGCCTGAATCGACTCTTCCATTGCCGTTTGTTTTTGCAAGTCAAAATAGGTAAACACACGAACACCGGCATCTAACACATTT
>NZ_JBEOOL010000824.1:0-252 GCF_040309225.1 Pseudoalteromonas sp. GW168-MNA-CIBAN-0100
GGGTAAACCCGCTGCTACGATAGCGTAGTCGCGATTTTACGTCGTGCATTGTGTTTTTTGGTTGGGAGTTTAGTTGCCAAATGTCGCGGGGTAAACCCGCTGCTACGAGTGCGTAGTCGCGATTTTACATCGCGCATTGTGTTTTTTGGTTGAGGGATTAGTTGCCAAATGTCGCGGGGTAAACCCGCTGCTAGGATTTCGTAGTCGCGATTTTATATCGAGAATAGTCTGTGTAGGGTGCTAGTTTATTTT
>NZ_JBEOOL010000825.1:0-252 GCF_040309225.1 Pseudoalteromonas sp. GW168-MNA-CIBAN-0100
TGGTCAAGGAGGCAATATTGCTGTAAGTGTCGGCGACGATGGTATTTATATTATTGATGATCAATTTGCCAAGCTTTCAAGCGATATTAAAAAAACGATTAGCGATTTACAGCCCGGCAGTACTGAGTTTGTAATTAACACCCATCATCATGGCGACCACACCGGAGGCAACGAAAATTTTGCTAAAGCAGGTGCCCACGTTATTGCTCACGATAATGTGCATAAGCGCTTAGTAGCGGAGCATGGTGAAGG
>NZ_JBEOOL010000826.1:0-252 GCF_040309225.1 Pseudoalteromonas sp. GW168-MNA-CIBAN-0100
GCCCAGTACTGTTGCATTGTCAAAATACGTAGCTGCTTGGCTATCGGCATTAATTTTAACGCCTTCTTGACGTAACACTACCGCACACAAGTTTAAAAACTCATCGGCAATATCTTGATGTACAACTAAGCCTTCTAAAGCATTACACACGCCGGTGCGTTGCGTTTTACCATTAAGCAGTAGGTTAATTGCCACTTCAAGGTCGGCGTCTTTATCAACATATAAATGACATACACCTTTAAAGTGTTGGAT
>NZ_JBEOOL010000827.1:0-252 GCF_040309225.1 Pseudoalteromonas sp. GW168-MNA-CIBAN-0100
GTCTATGTACTGCGCTCCCCAAATATGGCTTAAAATTGCATTATGAGTGAGTACTTTATCTTTATTTTGAAACAGCAATAATAATATTGCGTACTCTTTTTTAGTCAGTTTTATCTCATTCCCCGAGGTGGTTACTATGTGCTTTTGTGGATCTATTTTTATATTCCCACAGGTAAACGCCACACTCGGCTGACTTTGGGTGCGCAATAACACCCGAATTCTGGCGAGTAACTCATTCGCGCTAAACGGTTT
>NZ_JBEOOL010000828.1:0-252 GCF_040309225.1 Pseudoalteromonas sp. GW168-MNA-CIBAN-0100
TTTACAGCCTGCTCTGTGTCGTTGGCTGTGGTTATAGCATTGCTGTTATATATTACTTGCACCTTAAAGCCGAGTGCTTTAGCACAGTGCTCGCCCATATCGCCATTTACTGTATAAATAGTTAATTGGTTTTTATAAGGCAGTAATACTTCAAGTGCGGCTTTTGTACGACTATTAGCTTTAGGCTGAGCGCCAAGTGCTAGCGCTTTTGCTGCAGTTGCTGCGCCATCGCTACCTTTTAAAGCAACTGTT
>NZ_JBEOOL010000829.1:0-252 GCF_040309225.1 Pseudoalteromonas sp. GW168-MNA-CIBAN-0100
TATTGTGGTTACTACTTATAAAGACAACCTCTTTTATAAGACGGGTTTAGTTCGTGCTTTAAGTGGGGTTGATGGTACTGAATTATGGAATTATGCAAACGGCGGCGTATTTAGCGATACTCGTCATTCTTTAGCGGCAGCAGATTTAGACGGTGATGGTTTTGTAGAGATAATTACAAATGATCAAACGTCAGACGTTTTACAGGTAATTAATCACCTCGGTGAAGTTAAAAAAGAGTTTATAAAAGTAGG
>NZ_JBEOOL010000830.1:0-252 GCF_040309225.1 Pseudoalteromonas sp. GW168-MNA-CIBAN-0100
CTAATACGCTGGCAGCATTACCAAACTCAGCATTTGCTGTAGGCGTGCCTCGGCGTAAGTTAGATTCATCAACAACATCATCATGTAATAGTGTTGCGGTATGAATAAACTCAACAATAGTTGCAAGTGTAATATGATCTTTACCCTGATAACCCAATGCTCTGGCCGCTAGTATTGCCAACATTGGGCGCACGCGCTTGCCGCCACTGTTTACAATATACAAGCCAAGTTGGTTAACTAACGCCACATCTG
>NZ_JBEOOL010000831.1:0-252 GCF_040309225.1 Pseudoalteromonas sp. GW168-MNA-CIBAN-0100
CAGTAGGCTTGCTCAGCGGTTTACCGGCAACCGTATTATCGTAACAAAGCAGGCGGTTAAAGTCGTTTTCAATAAAGCTACATGCTTGCAGTGCTTGCTCGTTAATAGCTGTGGCTGCAAAAGTCGGTGCGCTTAACAAAACTAATAGTGAGAGTAGTTTTTTGTTCATGTTATTCCTCAGATTCTTGTTGTGGTTTAGCGGTATAAAATTTAGCTAAAATTAGGCCTAGCTCAAACAAAATAAGCATAGGT
>NZ_JBEOOL010000832.1:0-252 GCF_040309225.1 Pseudoalteromonas sp. GW168-MNA-CIBAN-0100
TGAACTTGAGTGGCATTAAGATTATTGAGTTGCTCGTTGTTGAGCAAGTCATCAAACGAGCGATGATAGTTACGGGTTATTATTAGCTTATTATTGTCGTCAAATAATGCAATCGCTTTTACTACTGGGGAGTGCTTATTGTGGGTATAGCTAATGACACGATTTAGTAGTTGTTTGTTTTTTTCAAGTAATGGCTGCTCAAGCGCAATAGCAAGGGGCTCTGAAATAGTCGTCCCTTGTTGATATAAAATT
>NZ_JBEOOL010000833.1:0-252 GCF_040309225.1 Pseudoalteromonas sp. GW168-MNA-CIBAN-0100
GGCATAAAGTGTGTAAAGGCACGTTATTAACGCAAAAATACCTGCAAGGTGAAAAACTCACTAAAGCAGAGCTTATCTTTTTCAATCAAACAGTAAAACAATACCGAGAGCGGCTATCTAGCATCAGTTGGTTCATGCGCTTGTTAAATGAAGATATTGCGCGCAAAGCGAATAAAGAAGACAACTGCACTGGTCGATTCTGGGAAGGGCGCTTTAAATCACAGGCCTTGCTAGATGAAGCCGCACTAGCTG
>NZ_JBEOOL010000834.1:0-252 GCF_040309225.1 Pseudoalteromonas sp. GW168-MNA-CIBAN-0100
AGTTAAGAGTTTAAAACGTCATTAAATAGCAATACGACACGTATATTTTGAGGCTAATAGTAGGGAGTTGTATATTTTGTTATCGCGTTTTAAAGCTTACTTTTTGGTAGTTGTATCTATTACTATTATTTTTACTACAACACAGGCTTGTGCAGATATGTTTGGTTTTTTTAATAAGCAGGATTTTGTTTTATCGGCTCCGATGAAGGGGCAGTTGTTAGATAAAGGGCAGCCTGTTGCAAATACTAAGGT
>NZ_JBEOOL010000835.1:0-252 GCF_040309225.1 Pseudoalteromonas sp. GW168-MNA-CIBAN-0100
GCTTTAAGCTGTCCTCCATATACTGATAAGCATCGTGATATGCCCAATAAGGCAATGTTTTTGACGCTGTGCTCTGCTTTGTGGCAAGCACTTCTTTATCCAGTCGCTGGGCAAATTTTTGCGCATTGGTATGATAGAGCTTTTTATACTCAGGATTGGCATGGCTATGAATCACCGCCAGCGCACGGGTGATGGCTTTGGCATTTTGAGGATCGAGCCAAATATGTGGGTCTAGGGTACCAGCGATAGGCT
>NZ_JBEOOL010000836.1:0-252 GCF_040309225.1 Pseudoalteromonas sp. GW168-MNA-CIBAN-0100
TTCTTACACTGTGCGCAATGTGTTTTGAGGCGCTTTGCACTTCTTTTTTTGCCAACCAAGTATATGGGTATATCCACTTTCCCTGTAAAAACAGAATTAATACAGCGCCTGCAACAATATACAAAAAGTCTGTGGCGTTATTAAATGCAAAGTACCCAGCAACACATGCTATAAAGCTTGCAATATAAAACACTTGTAAGCGAATAAAGTCGCAACCACGCACCAGGTAATGCTGGCTATACGCCATAGGTA
>NZ_JBEOOL010000837.1:0-252 GCF_040309225.1 Pseudoalteromonas sp. GW168-MNA-CIBAN-0100
TTTATGACTTATATACTATAGCAATCTTTATAATATTCATATATAATTCATATAATCTTCTTATAAACCTTATTCAATTTATAATAATTTTTTAACATATCTGTGTGTTTTTTTTTGTTTTTTTTATTTTTTTTGGGAGGGATAATTTAAATAAAGGCTATATATAATAAAGGGCCACGGTATTCATCTTTGGGAAATTAGCGTGGGGCTTTTGGAATTCGTGGATTTAGGAATGTACCTACATTGTATTAT
>NZ_JBEOOL010000838.1:0-251 GCF_040309225.1 Pseudoalteromonas sp. GW168-MNA-CIBAN-0100
TCTTCGCCCAGTCCATCTTGTGATTGGTGGCGTTCAATAATACGTTTGCTTGCGCGTTCTAGTTTTGCTTTTTTGCGACCTAGCTCATCGAATGTGCCGCTCCACTCTTTACTCGCATTGGACTTTAATTTACACCCATCAATGGCAAACATGTTGCGGCCTATCAAGCCTTCCTCATCACATATCATCAGCACTTGCGTAAAAAGCGGCTCAATCTGTTCATGCATTTTAGCCACAAAACCCGCTATAGA
>NZ_JBEOOL010000839.1:0-251 GCF_040309225.1 Pseudoalteromonas sp. GW168-MNA-CIBAN-0100
TTAAATACCAGTTTAGACCAATCTTTTTATGTTAAAGCTCTGATGCAATTCGCTAAACACCTTTCTTCTGATCAACTACTTACTTTAGTCGGAGAAACCGGCCTGCGTGGCTATCCTATGGATTATCAGCATGGAGATCGCAGCTTTTTAGTGAGTTTAGAAAAGCGCTACTATTGGGAATATGATTTACTACAATTATTTAAAGTAGGCGGCGCTGCTTTTCTTGATGTTGGCCGAGCATGGTCTAACAC
>NZ_JBEOOL010000840.1:0-251 GCF_040309225.1 Pseudoalteromonas sp. GW168-MNA-CIBAN-0100
GATTTATATTGCCTCTTATACTCTCGCCTTGTAGTAACGCCTAGTGCTTGTATTGCTTTTTTAGCATCAGATAATGTAGCGTAAAATTCTTTTTTTGTGCCAAGAAAGCTCTCCCAACCTTCCCATTCATTTTTATAGATTTTATTGGGCGTATTAAATAGCAGCGGATCTTCTTTATATCTTAGTTTATATTCTTTGGAGGTTTTTACACCAAGCAATTGTGCATGTTTTTTGGCTAGTGCGTATTGTAG
>NZ_JBEOOL010000841.1:0-251 GCF_040309225.1 Pseudoalteromonas sp. GW168-MNA-CIBAN-0100
GGTTTATGGGCAATTGCCTAGCCAACATGTGGTAAAAGAAAACGGTATTGGCTTTTTAGTTGATTTAACCAGCCGCCAAAATACTGGAATATTTCCTGATATGCGCAGCGGCCGTGAGTTTGTGCAAGCAAACAGTAAACAGGCAAAAGTACTTAACTTATTTTCGTATACCTGTGGGTTTTCGCTGGCGGCAATGCAAGGCGGAGCCGATCATGTAATGAACATGGATATGAGCAAAGGCGTGCTTAGGG
>NZ_JBEOOL010000842.1:0-251 GCF_040309225.1 Pseudoalteromonas sp. GW168-MNA-CIBAN-0100
CGAAAGGGCTTTTTTCTAAACGGTCGCGCGAATTGTCAAAATTGCTATTATGTTAAAAATTTTAAAGATAGGCTTTGGTTATGAATAAATATACGTTTGCAGTCGCTCTACTTGGTTTAATTCATTTCAACGCAACAGCAAAGCAAATTGAAGTGAGTGTTTCAACTATCGGCCTTACTGAGCATCAGGTTAGAGAAAAGGTAAAGTTGGAAGCTCGCTGGTATTCGGCCAAAAATGTACCAGTATTAGTT
>NZ_JBEOOL010000843.1:0-251 GCF_040309225.1 Pseudoalteromonas sp. GW168-MNA-CIBAN-0100
CTCCTAGTTTGAACAAATTGTAATCCGCAAAGGTCAACAGACCCTAGTAATTAATAACTAAAAATAAAACGCCAGCATTTGCTGGCGTTTTATTTTTATTAAAGGCTTTCTAAGAAATCTTCGTCAAAATCTTCAGGCTCTTCTTTTATTGGCGGATTGCCATCGTAGAGTTCATATAACTGACGCTGAAAGTAAATGTCTTTAACAAACAGGTATGGGTCTAATGAATCATTTAATAAACCCTCTTGAGC
>NZ_JBEOOL010000844.1:0-251 GCF_040309225.1 Pseudoalteromonas sp. GW168-MNA-CIBAN-0100
CAATGAAGCACAATTAAATGCCATTGCTCCTACGCATATTGAAGAAGCCATGCAAAGAGTCGCTGGCGCAAATATACAACGTGGTAATGGCCAAGAATATTTACCCGCGCTGCGCTCACCTGTTTTATCCGGCGCAGGTGCCTGTGGTGGTTTACTCACACTTGAGGATGGTATTGCACTAAGAGCAGCTGGGTTTTGTAATATAAACGAGTTGTTTGAAGCACATAGCGAAATGGCGCAGCGTATAGAGG
>NZ_JBEOOL010000845.1:0-251 GCF_040309225.1 Pseudoalteromonas sp. GW168-MNA-CIBAN-0100
GTGTTTCTGGCCGTGGTGAATTACACCTAGGTATCTTAATCGAAAATATGCGTCGTGAAGGTTACGAGCTTGCTGTATCTCGTCCAGAGGTAATTTTGCGTACTGTTGACGGTGTATTAGAAGAACCGTTTGAAACAGTAACAATTGACTGTCAAGAAGAGCATCAGGGTTCTGTAATGGAGCAAGTTGGCCTACGTAAAGGTGAGCTTACTAACATGTCTCCAGATGGCAAAGGCCGTATGCGTTTAGAC
>NZ_JBEOOL010000846.1:0-251 GCF_040309225.1 Pseudoalteromonas sp. GW168-MNA-CIBAN-0100
GTAAAAGGCTGCTGTGGCTCACTGGCTACACACCACCCTTCTAAAATAACAATATCGACTGGCTGACTATTGGTTAACCATTTATTTTTTGCTACAGGTTCATCTTGTTGCTTGTCAAAACGCGGCAGCGGTACATTAACCTCTTTATTTAACAAGCGACTAATGGTTTTATCCATAAGGGCAACATCATGTGTGCCTGGAACTCCACGGGTGGCAAATAAACAATGCACATCTTGTGCTAGCTGCTGACG
>NZ_JBEOOL010000847.1:0-251 GCF_040309225.1 Pseudoalteromonas sp. GW168-MNA-CIBAN-0100
GTTGAGCTATTAGGCTCGGTTGGTAAACTGCGCGATAATAAGTTTAAAACGCCGCCTGTAGTACGTGGACCATATTTAACCGATGCAGCACCTTGTAATACTTCAATAGACTCCATGCGGCCCATAGTAGGGAAGTAATAAGCCGAAGGAGCCGAGTAAGGCGCAGGTGCTACAAGTACACCATCTTCCATTACTGATATTTTGTCGTTACGACCAGTGCCAGTTCCGCGCATACCTATATTAGGGCGCAG
>NZ_JBEOOL010000848.1:0-251 GCF_040309225.1 Pseudoalteromonas sp. GW168-MNA-CIBAN-0100
GCTCGGCACTGTAACGACAAATGCCTGCGCACAGTTCAACTTCTTGCAAACCTTGGGCGTATACTTTACCCATTTCTTCGGTCATAAGCTTGGCGATGGCATCTTTTTGCTCTTCGAATAATGAAGCTAATTTGTTTAAGTGTTTTGCACGTTCGGTCACTGACACTAAGCGCCACTGTAAATAGGTTTGATGAGATTTTTCGATTACCTGCTCAGCTTGCTGTTGCGACAGCAGCGTATAGGTATTAATG
>NZ_JBEOOL010000849.1:0-251 GCF_040309225.1 Pseudoalteromonas sp. GW168-MNA-CIBAN-0100
CACTGTAACTTTACTTCAGTGGTGGCTATGACTTTTGCAGTATTACTATCAAATAATTCAAATGATAAGCTCTGCTCAGAGTCAAATGCATAATTAAAAACGCCGTGTTGCTGCTTAAGCCAACATTGCATAATATATTTTGAGGTAGCGTCTCGTAAGCAGTAGTTACCTATTGTGGGCTGCTGCCATGATAAAACCACTTCAGTATAACAGTGGCGGCCTTCACGTAGTGCCACGCAGGTATTAGGTAT
>NZ_JBEOOL010000850.1:0-251 GCF_040309225.1 Pseudoalteromonas sp. GW168-MNA-CIBAN-0100
TTGTAATCCCCCCCATTTAACACAAACGCCAACCTTATTAAAAACATACCCCTTTTTACTTATTAACTTACTTATTGTGTTGAAATGAACTTATAGCCGACTCTATAGGTGCTGAAGTTAAAGGAATCTAGGAATAGCCACAAAAAATAACTCATTGTTTTTATTTGGGTTAACATTCTTGTTGTTGCTTTGACAGCTCATGAATTTAATACGATTAGTCGTATTTGACATTAAACTTTCATAAATAGTCA
>NZ_JBEOOL010000851.1:0-251 GCF_040309225.1 Pseudoalteromonas sp. GW168-MNA-CIBAN-0100
GCGACAACCCTAGCGCCAGATGAGTCAAACCCCAGACCAAATGATTTTAAAAATATTTGATCTTCCTCTCTAAGTATTGGATTACCTTCATCATCATATTTACATGATATTTGACCACTAAAATCTTGAAACTCGAAATCAAATCGAGGGTCATTCGAGTAACGTTCTAGAATGTCTGTTTCAAAAAACCTAAAACTCATTTGAGGCGCTGATAGAGCTAATTCAACGCTATATTTCGCGTACCCATATAT
>NZ_JBEOOL010000852.1:0-251 GCF_040309225.1 Pseudoalteromonas sp. GW168-MNA-CIBAN-0100
CTGGTGCAGTGGTAATTGATATTCGCTCTCCAGAGGAAGAAGAAGCAGCACCACTGGAAATTGATTCTATAGAAGTGGTGCATTTGCCGTTTTTTCGCTTAGCAACTAAGTTTGGTGATTTACCAAAAGATCAAGACTATTACTTGTATTGCGATAGGGGTGTAATGAGCCAGTTACAAGCGCTTATTCTACACGAACAAGGCTTTACTACGGTAAAGGTATATCGCCCGTAAAAGTTAACGATATTAAAT
>NZ_JBEOOL010000853.1:0-251 GCF_040309225.1 Pseudoalteromonas sp. GW168-MNA-CIBAN-0100
GGGTAAAACAGCGCAGCAGCTGCCTTGGGGCACACGTATTAAAGGTGACGATTTAATGAGCCAAATTACCATTGATGCGGTAAAAGCTATGTTTGATCATGTTGTGCAAAAAGAGTCGTTATAATGAATCAATCACAAAAAAATAAAGCGCTATTTTTAGATAGAGATGGCGTAGTAAACGTTGATCATGGCTATGTGTATCAAAGTGAGCGGTTTGAATTTATCGAAGGAGTATTTAGCACGTGCAAGGC
>NZ_JBEOOL010000854.1:0-251 GCF_040309225.1 Pseudoalteromonas sp. GW168-MNA-CIBAN-0100
TATTTAAGGTGTAAAAAAAGCGACCTTAGTCGCTTTTTAAATATTACCTAATATATAGGTTATAAATTATAAATCGCTGGCACTGGTATCAAGCGGTGCGAAGCTTTTAATTAAATCATCTACAGCTTTCATTTGCGTCAAGTAGCCTTCTAATTTACTCAATGCTAGTGCACATGGGCCATCGCATTTTGCTTCATTTGGATTTGGGTGTGCTTCTATAAATAAGCCCGCAATACCAAGTGCCATACCAC
>NZ_JBEOOL010000855.1:0-251 GCF_040309225.1 Pseudoalteromonas sp. GW168-MNA-CIBAN-0100
TTCGTGAGCGCTTACGTAAACATTTACAACGCGGTAAAGTTGAAGTTTTCTTAAAGTTTGTAGCAAACCCTGCGCATGTTGGCGAGCTGTCAATAAATGAAGCACTTGCAGAGCAGCTAATAAATAGTGCTAAGTGGGTACAACAACACAGTGATGGTGACATTAACCCAGTTGATATACTACGCTGGCCTGGTGTTATGGAAGCACAAGAGCTTGATATGGATAGTGTAAATACTGCTCTTATTGCAGGC
>NZ_JBEOOL010000856.1:0-251 GCF_040309225.1 Pseudoalteromonas sp. GW168-MNA-CIBAN-0100
GTTACAATTAGCGTTATAGGGGTTGTTACACTCAATGCTGCAACTGAGGCGCTAAGTTGTGTGGGTACAGCAAATATCATGCTGAGTAAAAAAGCCACTACAGTGGCGTTAATAACCCCTAAACTACAAGTGGTTACAATTAAGAGTAAGTTTTTACGTACATGAACAAACTGCTGATATAAAGGTAATGCTAGTGCCACAATAGCGGGCTCTAACAGCCAACTTAGTAATTGGCTGTGGCTAGCAAATTT
>NZ_JBEOOL010000857.1:0-251 GCF_040309225.1 Pseudoalteromonas sp. GW168-MNA-CIBAN-0100
ATATGTTGAAGACCGTACGGTTGATGTACACATTCGCCGCTTACGTAAAGCTATTTCACCCTTAGGACATGACCGCTTAGTGCACACGGTACGCGGAGCAGGTTATCTCTTTTCAAGTAAATTATAATGTACTTGCAGCTTAACTAAGTACCAATGGATAGCGACTTTAAGGTAACAGTGTATGTATAGAGTTATTAATAAACGCACCTTAGTTAAACGGCTGTTTATCTATTTTATACCTTTACTGCTAA
>NZ_JBEOOL010000858.1:0-251 GCF_040309225.1 Pseudoalteromonas sp. GW168-MNA-CIBAN-0100
GTCCGGATCCGTCCGAGTACATTGCGCACCACTTGCAGAATTTCTCCACCTCGCATCAGACGTCGATTTTCGACATTCACGTCTGGAATCTCGACACGCTGTTCTGGTCGATAGTATGCGGCATCGTGACGATCGTCCTGCTGCGTCTGGCCGCCCGCAAGGCGACGTCGGGCGTGCCGGGCCGTTTCCAGTGCGCGATCGAGATGCTCGTCGAAATGGTCGAGGACCAGTCGAAGGCCATCGTCCACGGC
>NZ_JBEOOL010000859.1:0-250 GCF_040309225.1 Pseudoalteromonas sp. GW168-MNA-CIBAN-0100
TAGTAAGCCAACCTGCAACAACACCAATTGTTAAGCCTACACCTAAGGTTTTAACTAGCGCAATAATGGTATGGCTAAATATTTGACCTTCGCCAACCAACATCACGGCTTCGAAAACTAATACGGCAAAAAGAGCACCAATAGGGTCTATAACAATGCCTTCCCAGCGTAGTATTCGGTCGATGTCTTGAGTTGGTCGCATAGAGTTTAGCAAAGGGGCAATAACAGTAGGACCCGTTACAACAAGTAC
>NZ_JBEOOL010000860.1:0-250 GCF_040309225.1 Pseudoalteromonas sp. GW168-MNA-CIBAN-0100
GTTTCAAGGTGCTTCTTATTTTAGAGTTGTTGGGCCTAATCAAGTGTATGGCCTATCGGCGCGAGGGTTAGCAATTGATACTGCTGAAGCGTCTGGTGAGGAGTTTCCTGTGTTTAAAGAGTTTTGGCTAGTAAAACCACAGCCAGAACAAACTAACATTATCATTTTTGCACTGCTTGATAGCCCATCGGTTGCCGGCGCTTATAAGTTTAGTATTGACCCTACCACCAACACCAGCGTTAAAGTAGAT
>NZ_JBEOOL010000861.1:0-250 GCF_040309225.1 Pseudoalteromonas sp. GW168-MNA-CIBAN-0100
TTACTACGCTAGATGAGCAACGCAAAACAGCTTGGATGGAAAACGAATCGTTAGTCGACTTTTTAGATCCAAACGACACCAGTAAAACCATTGAAGGTTACCCAGCACCACTACGTGCTATTTTAACTGCTAAAGCATAGCGTTAACGGCAACATCAGCAAACAATAAAAATCGCCTACGGGCGTTTTTTTGTTTATTTAGCCCGCCAATATCGGACAAGTGTGCTGTTAATTATTTCAATACTATATTT
>NZ_JBEOOL010000862.1:0-250 GCF_040309225.1 Pseudoalteromonas sp. GW168-MNA-CIBAN-0100
TATGAGCAATAAGCTGAGTAACCGCCTGTTTGGTCATTTCTTCAACTGGCTGCGCTATGGTAGTTAACCCAGGCCAAATATGGCGTGCTATAGGGGCGTTATCAAAGCCAGCAATTGAAATATCATCGGGCACACGTAAACTGCGTTGAGTTGCTAATTTAAGTACGGCGGCTGCCATGTAATCGTTTGAAGCAAATACTGCGGTTGGCCGTGGCGATAAATCTAAAATACTCCGGGCACTGTCTACCCC
>NZ_JBEOOL010000863.1:0-250 GCF_040309225.1 Pseudoalteromonas sp. GW168-MNA-CIBAN-0100
GAGCTGGGCTTTTCGGTTATGGCCACTGCTGCTTTAGTGGGTACGGCCGGTGCGTTAGGTGATGCAGGCTCCCCCGCTTCTGACTCTACACTTGGGCCAACTTCCGGGCTAAATGCTGATGGCCAGCACGACCACATTTGGGATTCAGTAGTGCCTACCTTTATTCACTTTAATATACCGTTATTAATATTTGGCTGGATAGCCGCCATGGTGCTTTAACCTAAGTAATGTAAAACGATAACCTAATAAT
>NZ_JBEOOL010000864.1:0-250 GCF_040309225.1 Pseudoalteromonas sp. GW168-MNA-CIBAN-0100
GGCCTCTATCGCTTGGTGTAATTGTGCAATAGAAGTATTAAACTCACACGATAACTCAATAGCACATACTCTATGTTTCATTATTATATGGTCGTCGAGCTTTTGCACTGCTTGCCAAGAGGGGTTAATGGTTTCGCCATCAAAAGGAGTAAAACCGGTAATTAATACGCACGCCATAGGGTAAGTTGATTTAGTCATTGAACACCACGCTATACATTAAAACAATATTAACGGCGAGTAAGGTTACTGC
>NZ_JBEOOL010000865.1:0-250 GCF_040309225.1 Pseudoalteromonas sp. GW168-MNA-CIBAN-0100
GGGTGAGCATATTCGCCGTTACAGCATGGCACTGCGCTCAAAACAATTAAGTGGCCGCACTATTAGTTTAAAGCTCAGTTGTATTCGCAGTTTATATAAATTCTTAAAAGCCAAAAATATTGCTAAACAAGCGCATTACCATAACCCAGCGGTAAGCATAAAAGGGCCTAAGTTTGCTAAGCCTTTACCTAAAAATCTCGATGTAGATCAAATGGCACGCTTGCTCGAAATACCCGACGACGAACCTCTG
>NZ_JBEOOL010000866.1:0-250 GCF_040309225.1 Pseudoalteromonas sp. GW168-MNA-CIBAN-0100
GGCGACCGGCGTGCGCCCGTCGCGCGCGTTGCCGTACGAACTGCACGCGAGCGCGCGCACCGATGCCGGCGCCGGCACGGTCACGCTGAAGTTCGCGAACACCGGCCACGCCGCCGCCGTGTTTCACGTCTACGACAAGCTGCACCTCGACCGGCTGCCGCAGCGCTACGTCGTCGAGCCGGGCAAGACGCTGCACGGCGACTGGGCCGCGCGCGCCGACAATGGCGGCAAATATGACCTGTGGGTGCTC
>NZ_JBEOOL010000867.1:0-250 GCF_040309225.1 Pseudoalteromonas sp. GW168-MNA-CIBAN-0100
TACTTGGTAGAGTGTTATCCAAACGCAGTGACGCGTGAGCAACTAATAGAGAATGTGTGGGGTGGTAATCAATATGTGGGCGAAAAAGCACTGACAAATGCCATATGGCATCTTCGTAAAAGCTTTAAAGAACTCGACCCCGACAATACCTATATAGAAACACTGCGTAAAACGGGTTACCGCTTAGTACAAAAACCAACAACGCCAGAGCCTGTTAATAGCATTAACAATACGCCGCTTCGCTCTGGGT
>NZ_JBEOOL010000868.1:0-250 GCF_040309225.1 Pseudoalteromonas sp. GW168-MNA-CIBAN-0100
GTTAAGGCCACAAGCTAATAATTTGAAGCTAGTAAAGATTACTAATCTCAGTGCGCTTTTTATATTTAATAGCTTTGTGTATAATTATTATTAAACTACTTCGAGGTATTTATGAATACAATTCAAATTGCGACTATTATAGTTTTAACTATTACAATATTTTCACTTGCTGGTGGTTTGTATGCCTTGAAGCATAAAAATAAAGATTAGTTATTATTTTATAATTTTTGTGGTTCAATCTATTTAGTTA
>NZ_JBEOOL010000869.1:0-250 GCF_040309225.1 Pseudoalteromonas sp. GW168-MNA-CIBAN-0100
ATTTAGAACAAGATGCCGAGCATCGCTTTATTAAAAATAAAGCGGGTAAAGTATTAGGGGTGGCGCGGCTGCACTTTAATAACCAGCAACAAGCTCAGGTTCGCTATATGGCTGTAGCTGAAGAAAGTCGTAATCAGCATATTGGTAGTCGTTTATTACATGACCTAGAAAAAATAGCATGGTCACAAGACGCTGCAGAGTTGGTGTTATTTGCACGCGAGCGCGCACTCGAATTTTATAAGCGCCATGG
>NZ_JBEOOL010000870.1:0-250 GCF_040309225.1 Pseudoalteromonas sp. GW168-MNA-CIBAN-0100
GTCCTGAACACTGTAAAACTGCTCTAGGCCACGTTTTTTAATGTGGCTTGAAACGTGTTCTGATAAAACGTCGTCGTCGATATTGGTTGTGTAAGTAACGTTATTACAGCCAGTTAAAAATGAAACCGCACATATTAATAAAGAAAAATACTTCATTAGTTAATCCCTTAAACTCGTATTTGCCTAATTTACTTAGTAAATTAGCGAGTTGCAAATTATCATTTTTCACCTTTATTAAACAGATTCGACC
>NZ_JBEOOL010000871.1:0-249 GCF_040309225.1 Pseudoalteromonas sp. GW168-MNA-CIBAN-0100
TCAGCAATACCGCCCATACCTGCTCCACCAATACCACTAACGTGAATGGTTTCTATTCGGCGCATTGCAGGGCGTGTGTGTTTTTCTTGTACTGACGTTTCTTTCACTGATTTTCTCTTATTTGTTACTTGCTCACAGTGCGTTGCTACGCTTGCTGTGGCATCTAAAATGGCTTGTTTTTTTGAATTTGTAGCCATTTCAGTAATTAATGAAGGTTGGGCTAAATACGGGCTTAATAGTTCAACAATT
>NZ_JBEOOL010000872.1:0-249 GCF_040309225.1 Pseudoalteromonas sp. GW168-MNA-CIBAN-0100
AGGATTTAAATACATTACCTTACTAAAAAGGTAAAACAGTAGAACTCAAGCTAGATACTCCTTATTTTTAGACACAAAAAAAGGAGCCTGAGCTCCTTTTTAGCATGCTATTAAGAGCATCAAATTAGCGAAGTAACGACTCAGTTAGTACTGGACGAATTTCACGAATAATTGCTTGAGTCAATTTGGTGAACCACAGATAATATTGCCGCTGTGGTTATAGTTATTACCACCAGCGAAATCTACAAC
>NZ_JBEOOL010000873.1:0-249 GCF_040309225.1 Pseudoalteromonas sp. GW168-MNA-CIBAN-0100
CCGTAGTACCACCAATACCTGAATCAAAAACCATTATGTGCGCTGACAAACTACTGTCCTTACTCTAAGTTAAGAACGGCAGTTTGCCATGTGATTTTTATAAAAGAAAGTAGTTTAGTAGTACAACTATTGTTGATTGGCTAGCTCGTCCGTTGCTGCATTTAATTGATTAAGGTTTTCGAACATAGCTTTGGTGTAATCTACCAATTTATCTATTTCTGCTTGATCTTGATTTAACCACTGCACAAT
>NZ_JBEOOL010000874.1:0-249 GCF_040309225.1 Pseudoalteromonas sp. GW168-MNA-CIBAN-0100
TGCATGAACTGCGCCACACGTTTTTTGGTACGTGGACTTTGGGTCGTGGCAAAAGAATGTAAGACGAAATTTTTTGCACTGGTAAAAGTGCCTTTATAATTGGGTTTTTCACCTTTTTTAATCGCCTCGCGTACTTGCTCGAGATTGTATTCTGGGTAAACCGGCACTTCTGGGGTTTCATCGGTAAATAAAATCCAATCGCGGGTTTCCTTGGATAACGTGTTCCAAGGTTTGTCGATATCGTAGCCC
>NZ_JBEOOL010000875.1:0-249 GCF_040309225.1 Pseudoalteromonas sp. GW168-MNA-CIBAN-0100
CTATAAACTGTTTTTGCAGGGCTTTATGCGCTCTTTTATTGAGTGCAATAATTAATAACCCTGACGTTGACATATCTAAGCGATGCACAATGAGCGGGCCGGTAGCGTGTGGAAATTGTGTTTTAATGCGCAAATAAACCGAGTCTTCAATATTAACCCCAGGAACGGACAAAAATTCAGCAGGTTTATTGATCACTAATATATCGTGATCTTGGTAAATAATAGTTAAATCTTTACCAATAGCAGGGT
>NZ_JBEOOL010000876.1:0-249 GCF_040309225.1 Pseudoalteromonas sp. GW168-MNA-CIBAN-0100
GGCGCCTCGCGATGCTCGAACCGAACATCTCGGTCGCGAAGTCCTGCCACTACCCGATGCTGGCGTGCGACGCGTTCTACCGCGCGCGGCCGGACGCGGTGCAGCACATGTTCGTCGTCAACGCGATGCACATGAAGGAACATCCGACCTTCGTGCACTTCGCGAACAGCCTCGATCTCGTGCGCCAGCACAAGGCGACCTTCGAACCGCGCCTCGACCTGCCAGGCTTCATGGCGCGCCATGCTGATG
>NZ_JBEOOL010000877.1:0-249 GCF_040309225.1 Pseudoalteromonas sp. GW168-MNA-CIBAN-0100
CTTGTTTTACCTGAGCCAGCGACAGCAAAAACTACTCGTTTATCCATTGGAAAGCTCTTTCTATATAGTCAGGTATTATAATTTGGTCTGCTTTTTTATCTAGTAATTCAAATGCACAGTCAGCTTTATTTTTCAGCATATACTCTTGTACTGACAGTGTTTTTCGATCAGCGAGCCAAAGCTCATCACAAACTTCTCGATTTAAGTCGTAAAGGCAGATCTCAAATGTACTGCTGGTATTAACAGCAT
>NZ_JBEOOL010000878.1:0-249 GCF_040309225.1 Pseudoalteromonas sp. GW168-MNA-CIBAN-0100
TGCAAACAGTTGCTTTTCGAGCACCGCATACTCGGCACGTAGTTCTGCACGCGCCTCTGCAAGCTCAGCAACACGTTCGTCTGTTAGTTCATTATCAAGTAAGTAGGATTTTTCTTTTAGCCTTAGACGTTCCAGTTCATAGTTAATATGACCAATATCACCGTTTTGTAAATCAAGTGCTTCGTCGTTTAAATCAACTGCCCGTTCAACCAGCTTATGTAAATAGGCTACCTTATCGCCGGTAACAGG
>NZ_JBEOOL010000879.1:0-249 GCF_040309225.1 Pseudoalteromonas sp. GW168-MNA-CIBAN-0100
CCTATGGGTTTTGTTATATCGGTGTTGTTTTTAATTTTAACCACAATATTTGTAGCAACCACGGGTGACTCTATGACCTACTCGGTATCTATGGTAATGACGGGTAACGATCATCCGCAAACACCCATTAGAGTGTTTTGGGGCATTATGATGGGAGTTATGGCAGCAATATTAATTTCGATAGGTTCAGGTGGTATTTCTGCATTGCAGTCGTTTATTTTAGTAACCGCCGTACCAGTGTCTTTTGTG
>NZ_JBEOOL010000880.1:0-249 GCF_040309225.1 Pseudoalteromonas sp. GW168-MNA-CIBAN-0100
TTGCTAAAGGCGGGAATGCTCCGGGAATACCTTCGCCATTAGCTTGATGGCAAGCCATACAGTTAGCTTCATAAACACGTTGGCCGAAACGTATTTGTTCATCTTTATTGTTGGCTGTTATTTTAGTAAAAGTATTGTCTAACGACTGTATTGCTGAGCCTTCTGGTAAATATACGTTTTCAGCTGTTTTGCCTGTAAAAATAGAATGGTCGTCAGGACCTTCTACTTTTAGCATTGCTAGTGCACCTT
>NZ_JBEOOL010000881.1:0-249 GCF_040309225.1 Pseudoalteromonas sp. GW168-MNA-CIBAN-0100
TTCTTAGAGAGTTGTCGCAACTATAATGCGCTGTTACGCTAATCAATTACCGAGTGAACTAAAAAAAGGCTTAAAACCCTTTTACTTAGTGTTTGGTGAAGAGCCTTTTCAAGAAGCGCAATGTGTACAACAAATTCGCGCAATTGCTAAAGAGCAAGGCTTTGATGAAGTAATTAAATTTACTTTAATGCAAGGTTTTGATTGGCAAGAAATTATAGCTCAATATCAAAGTATGTCGCTGTTTAGCGC
>NZ_JBEOOL010000882.1:0-249 GCF_040309225.1 Pseudoalteromonas sp. GW168-MNA-CIBAN-0100
GTATTACTATATTCAGCATGGTATAGAAAAAATATAAATGACTTTCTTGGGCATATAAAAAAATTCAGAAACAAACAGTTAAGCTTCAGAGAAGTAAATTACACCTCAACGAAACCACATTTATTAGTCGAAGGTGATGCAGTGGCTTTTCCTGAAGATAAATTTAAAGTTTTTTTCGTCGATGGTTTTTCAATTCAACGTGATTTAAGAATTTCAATAAGAGACAAACTAATTTTACTACTTATGCAT
>NZ_JBEOOL010000883.1:0-249 GCF_040309225.1 Pseudoalteromonas sp. GW168-MNA-CIBAN-0100
CATTAGGGTTGCTTATTATTGCTTATACGCTGCGCTTTTTACCCCTTGCTGTAGGCTCAGTTCGTACCAGCACCGAGCACTTAGATCCAAGCTTGGTAAAATCGGCCCGAGTACTTGGCGCCAGCCCACGCGAAGCATTTATGCGTATAACTCTGCCCTTAACTATGCGCGGTATTATTGCCGGTGCAGCATTAGTGTTTCTAGAGTCGATGCGCGAGCTAGAGGCCACATTATTGCTTGGCCCTACTG
>NZ_JBEOOL010000884.1:0-249 GCF_040309225.1 Pseudoalteromonas sp. GW168-MNA-CIBAN-0100
ACACTGCACTGGCACCAATGTTGGTTTCAGTACGTACTTGCTTAGCAACTGAAAACGTTTTTTGAAATAATCTATCAAACGTCACGCCCACAGCATTATGAGTTTTAGCACTGTTATACGCTTGCTTTATTTGCCCCAAAATTTGCGGCTCGCCCAGTACGAGTGAATCTAGGCCACAGGCTACGCGCATTAAGTGATTTATAGCATCACTACCTTCATGGCAGTAAATGTTTTTACTCAGTTCATGTT
>NZ_JBEOOL010000885.1:0-249 GCF_040309225.1 Pseudoalteromonas sp. GW168-MNA-CIBAN-0100
GTGCTGCGTTTGGCGGCGCTTTGGGTTTAATTGCCTGTTGCGACATTGCAATATGCCAAGACAATGCACAATTTTGCTTAAGCGAAGTAAAGCTGGGGCTTATTCCTGCGGTTATTAGCCCTTATGTAATTAAAGCCATTGGTGAGCGTGCAGCGCGTAGATACTTTTTAACTGCTGAGGTGTTTGATGCGCATACCGCTAAGCAACTTGGGTTAATTCATCAAGTAACCGGTAATTTAGGATGTGCGC
>NZ_JBEOOL010000886.1:0-249 GCF_040309225.1 Pseudoalteromonas sp. GW168-MNA-CIBAN-0100
GCTGGGTATTATGCCCACAGTAACACTAAAAGAGTTATGGGAAATGCTCGCTATTGTTGAAAAAATACTGCTGCTATTTTCTGTTGTGGTAGTCATTATTAGCTTGCTTGGCATGTTAACCACGCTCCTAGCTAACCTTAATCAGCGCCGCAGAGAGCTTGCCATATTACGCTCAGTAGGCGCTCGGCCATGGCAGCTATTTACGCTCATTAGCATAGAGTCACTGCTTACCACTTTACTCGGCTGCAT
>NZ_JBEOOL010000887.1:0-249 GCF_040309225.1 Pseudoalteromonas sp. GW168-MNA-CIBAN-0100
TCAATACTGAGTATTGGTTTAGTGCTTTCATTCGCCGCTTTAATTATAGTGGCAACATTATCGCGTACCGTATTTTCAAGACCAGTGCCCAGTAATGCATCAATGATTACATCACACTCATCGAGTGCATCAGCGCTAAAGTTACAAATTTCACCACCGGCATCAATCCAGCGCTTTTGTGCTTTTGCAGCATCGCCGGTTAATTCTTTATTTTCATCTACGGCACACACCACTACATGTCTATCGGCT
>NZ_JBEOOL010000888.1:0-249 GCF_040309225.1 Pseudoalteromonas sp. GW168-MNA-CIBAN-0100
GTTTAATCCAGAGTTTCATCAAGCTATGTCAATTCAGCCAAGCAACGATGTATCGCCAAATACAGTATTAGCGGTAATGCAAAAAGGCTACACCTTAAACGGACGTTTATTGCGCCCAGCTATGGTTATGGTATCTAAAGCAGCTGACGCTTAAGTTGTTATTAATGATTTAAAAAATGCCTCAATTTGAGGCATTTTTTTTGCTATTTAAATAGTGAACCAATTGCACTAAAACAGTTAGTATTACAG
>NZ_JBEOOL010000889.1:0-249 GCF_040309225.1 Pseudoalteromonas sp. GW168-MNA-CIBAN-0100
TCATATTAGTATGGAAAACAATGAAATGAAACGACACATTCTTTTGTCGATTAAACCTAAGTATGTCAAAGAAATTACTGTAGGCGAAAAAAAGTTTGAGTTTAGAAAGAAATTTCCTGATCTAAATGAATTAAATATAAGTCGTAGAGTAATAATTTACTGCTCAAAACCAACTATGAAGATAATAGGAAGTTTTGAAATAAAAACACTGCATCATGCTGACTTTGATACATTGATGAATAATATATC
>NZ_JBEOOL010000890.1:0-249 GCF_040309225.1 Pseudoalteromonas sp. GW168-MNA-CIBAN-0100
GGATTTTAAGTATGTCGTTTTTTATCGGGTGTGGTGCTGGGGCTAAGTTTAATTATTGCTATTGGCGCGCAAAATATTTGGATTTTAAGCCAATGTATGGCTGGCGCTAATCGGTTTGTTTTAGCCACGGTATGCATTATTTGCGACGCGGCTCTTATTTTAATAAGTGTATTTGCAGCAAATGAATTACAACAATTATTACCGGGCTTACTGCCTTGGTTAACATGGGGCGGTATTGCGATGCTATTG
>NZ_JBEOOL010000892.1:0-248 GCF_040309225.1 Pseudoalteromonas sp. GW168-MNA-CIBAN-0100
GTTCACGCAGTTTTGATAAAAACTTATTAAATCCTCCGGCCAAAGCTATAAGCTCAGCATGCGTATCCACATGTAGTGTTTGTGTTAAATCACCTTCAGAGCTGGCTAGGTTATCTACACGTTCTTGTATTTGTTTAAGTGGCGCCACAACACTGCCTACTACAAGCTTCATTACTATAAATGCCAATACCGCAATCACAGTCCCCGTGATCAAAATAATCACACCCAGCTCTTTTGCAGCCTCAGAC
>NZ_JBEOOL010000893.1:0-248 GCF_040309225.1 Pseudoalteromonas sp. GW168-MNA-CIBAN-0100
CATTTAACAGCGATTTTAAAGCCGTTCACCCGTTAATTTAAGGGTAAGTTACTTTTCGTAATGCGTGCACTCTTCAACACTTTGCTCTTGGCCATGATCTATCAAACAAGAAAAATCCCAATACACCTTCTGGTTGTTAGAATTTTCTCGCTTACTGTACTTGCCATGTCTACATCCTAGGCATATTTTCGTGCTCTCTAGCTCTCTCAGTGGCTCTGTGATGCGCTTTGGTTGCTTCTGTCCTGTAT
>NZ_JBEOOL010000894.1:0-248 GCF_040309225.1 Pseudoalteromonas sp. GW168-MNA-CIBAN-0100
GTAAGCCGGGGCCAACAGTAATGCTGCGTGCCGATATGGATGCACTGCCAGTAACCGAAAAAGCCGATGTGCCTTTTAAATCACTGGCAACTACCAAGTATAATGGGGTTGATGTTGGGGTTATGCATGCCTGTGGGCACGACACGCATGTGGCTATGCTAATGGGTGCAGCTGAAGTATTAGCCGCTGTAAAAAATGAATTACACGGCGATATTATGTTTGTGTTTCAGCCAGCAGAAGAAGGCGCG
>NZ_JBEOOL010000895.1:0-248 GCF_040309225.1 Pseudoalteromonas sp. GW168-MNA-CIBAN-0100
GTGCACGCAACATGCCGCAGTTAATTACACTTTACTCGGCGTTAATAATTGCGCGTTTGGCAGCTCAAGTCCCTGCCCCGAAAACGCAAACCAACCTAGCTCATTACAATGCACTTTATTGTCGCTTACTTGGTCTAGGCTGTCTATTCTAACGCGAATTTGCTCATCACTACGCACTAAAATAGGGATTATTAACCCGACTTTGGCATTATGTTGATAAAAAAGTTCATTTGCTTGAATGTTAATCT
>NZ_JBEOOL010000896.1:0-248 GCF_040309225.1 Pseudoalteromonas sp. GW168-MNA-CIBAN-0100
CACTAATAGTTGCGGGGCTACGTCATGTTCAATGCTTATAAATGGTGGTAGTAATGAGATCATAAACGCCCAGCCTTTTGGGTTGGCTATTGCAGTTACAAAGCCTTGCGTAAACAGCGACTCGCGACTTACAGCTGTGGCATTGCTGGTATTTACCGACATTTTTCCTTTAGAACGCCACATATTTATACCAATGTAAATTAAGTATGCACCGCCTACCCACTTTAAAATAGCAAACGCCTCTGGAT
>NZ_JBEOOL010000897.1:0-248 GCF_040309225.1 Pseudoalteromonas sp. GW168-MNA-CIBAN-0100
GCGCTAAGCAATCCAATAATGACGATTATGGCCAACCACGTTAGCACTGAGCGCGCGCCAAACTGATACCAAATCGCCATCAGTAACCAAACAGCGGATAGCAGTAGGGTGGTAATGATTAAAAATTGTACAAGGTAATATCGCCATGTCGGCTTTGCTGGTTGTTATGAGCCACACCACTCTCTGAACGATGGTTGTTTGAGTGCGGCGTGAGCAGTCGAGAAAAAAAGGAGCGTAAGGACATAGTG
>NZ_JBEOOL010000898.1:0-248 GCF_040309225.1 Pseudoalteromonas sp. GW168-MNA-CIBAN-0100
GGGCAAGGCCGGTATGAATAGAGCCTGTTACATAATCTTCATCGCCACCACTGGCGGGCCAAAAGTAGCGAGACACAAAATCGTATTTATCTCCAGGCGCGCTGGCAACCACATCGAGCGGAAATAACGTTTTTAGTAACTGCGAATCGGTTTTAAGCTGAGTTACATCTTGCTCATTATCGTAAATAACAAAATAAGCTTGGCGGTTTTTTAGCACTTTTGTGGGCGCTTTTGATAAACCATTTAGC
>NZ_JBEOOL010000899.1:0-248 GCF_040309225.1 Pseudoalteromonas sp. GW168-MNA-CIBAN-0100
GTTATGGATATGGGTAAAGAGGGAGGCAGTGGTGTTTACTTACTGTATGTGGGTATTGCCGTATTGCTTTATATGCTGTTTAGCTGGTTTAAAAATGTGATTGAAGAGTCGCATCAAGGTTTATATTCTGCACAAATGGATCGCTCATTTAGACAAGGTATGAGCTGGTTTATTTTTTCAGAAGTCATGTTTTTTATGGCCTTTTTTGGGGCCCTTTTTTATGCCCGCATGTTTTCTGTGCCTTGGCT
>NZ_JBEOOL010000900.1:0-248 GCF_040309225.1 Pseudoalteromonas sp. GW168-MNA-CIBAN-0100
GTAGTCAGTAGTGCGCTACATTTCAATAAAGGACTTAGCAAGTTGCTTAATCCAATTGGCAGCTTGATTTATTAAGAGAATCTATGCAAACAGATACAATAAAAATAGGTATTAGCGCCTGCTTAGCAGGCGAAAAGGTAAGATTTGACAGCGGCCACAAAAAATCTAACTTTTGTATGGAAGAGCTGGCAAAACATGTTGAATATAAAATGTATTGTCCTGAGGTTGCGGTTGGCTTACCTATACCG
>NZ_JBEOOL010000901.1:0-248 GCF_040309225.1 Pseudoalteromonas sp. GW168-MNA-CIBAN-0100
GCTTACGCTAACTGGCCTACCTTCCCGCAACTTTGGGTTGAAGGCGAGTTAATTGGTGGCTGTGACATTATCATTGAAATGTTTCAACGTGGTGAATTACAACCACTGATTGCTGAAACAGCTGCAAAGCATAAACCTGCAGACGCTGAATAAGCGTTTAGGTAAAAAAAGCTGCAATTTGCAGCTTTTTTTATGTCTAGCGTAAGCTTAAATAGCACTGAACCTGCCGATTTCACAATGGTATAGGC
>NZ_JBEOOL010000902.1:0-248 GCF_040309225.1 Pseudoalteromonas sp. GW168-MNA-CIBAN-0100
ATGTAGAGCTGCCATTAGAAATTGGCAACCGCTCTGCAGTGTTAGCGCGTTTTGAGCGTGGAGAAGACGACATTTATGTGTTTAGCCACCCACCATCACTTGAACATGCCCAAGCTGCGCGTTTTTTACATAACCCCTTAGTTTTTATTGTGCCGCTTGATCATCCGCTTGCCGATGTAAAAGCATTAACATTAGCTGATTTAATGCCATATCGATTTTTATTAAGAGAGCCAGGCTCTGCTACGCGT
>NZ_JBEOOL010000903.1:0-248 GCF_040309225.1 Pseudoalteromonas sp. GW168-MNA-CIBAN-0100
GGTTGTATTTTTAGATGAACTAGCAAACAAAGATGGCGAACCATCGGCATTTATTGTACAAAAATCGGGTGGCGGCTTTTTATATGCAACTACAGATTTAGCCGCATGTGATTACCGCTCAAATAAGTTGGGTGCCGATCGTATCTTAATTTTTGTTGATGCGCGCCAAAGCCTGCACTTTAACCAAGTAGAGCTTACAGCACGTAAAGCTGGTTTTTTACGCGATGAAACTAGCTATGAGTTTTGCC
>NZ_JBEOOL010000904.1:0-248 GCF_040309225.1 Pseudoalteromonas sp. GW168-MNA-CIBAN-0100
TTACCGGTAAAATCAACATCGGCGGCAAACGCAACACAACCATTTTGGTTAGCGTCTGGATAAACTAACTCAATGTCTGCACCTGTAATTGTATAAGCTTCTTGTGGACCAAAGCTTGATGGCTGAATATCACCTTCAACACCAGCAATAGTGCCTGTAGCAACACCTATTTCAGTTGTAGGGTGTGTCATTGCACCTACAGATAAGGCATTAGGTGTAGTACTTGGGCCGCCTATACGGAATGGGTT
>NZ_JBEOOL010000905.1:0-248 GCF_040309225.1 Pseudoalteromonas sp. GW168-MNA-CIBAN-0100
GCGTTACAAACGCTTTTTAGCTGATTTAGAGCTCAGTGATGGCACTACTTTTACCGCTCACTGTGCTAATACGGGTAAGATGACGGGCTGTGCCGATGCCGGTTTTACTGCCTTTTATTCCACCAGCAGTAATACCAAGCGAAAGTACCCGCAGTCATTAGAGCTGACGCAAAATAATGTATCACAGCTTATTTGTGTAAATACCGCTATCGCCAATAAAGTGGTCGAAGAAGCACTTAATAATGGGG
>NZ_JBEOOL010000906.1:0-248 GCF_040309225.1 Pseudoalteromonas sp. GW168-MNA-CIBAN-0100
GAGCAATAATTGTAAGTTTGTTCTTGTTTTCTGTTGGTGCCAGTCTGGTTTATTCCTATCAAGGTGGTATATCAGCGAAGAAATTAGCTTGGCGAACGGTTAAGATATCTAGTGCTGCGTTACTAGTGACTTTATCCTCACTATTTACCTTGCCAGAACATTGGATTTACTTTGGTATTTTACACTTCATAGCAGTTGCAACACTTCTATTAGTTTGGTTGGTGGGGAAACCTAAACTTGCTTTGCTG
>NZ_JBEOOL010000907.1:0-248 GCF_040309225.1 Pseudoalteromonas sp. GW168-MNA-CIBAN-0100
ACTTTCAGCCAAGCGAGTGCTCAACCTAGTAATAATGGTCAGGTGGTTTTTTATAAGCCCACTAAAAATGCAGATGTATTTGCTAGCAATAACAGCAACGAACTTGACACCATAGAGCTGAGAAATGCGCCAACAAGTAACGACAATAAGCTACCTATGCTCAACCCTAAGGTTGCGCCGCTTACAGTCCCGTTTCATATTATAGAGTTTGGTGAAAACCTATTTAGCATTTCGGTACGATACAATGT
>NZ_JBEOOL010000908.1:0-248 GCF_040309225.1 Pseudoalteromonas sp. GW168-MNA-CIBAN-0100
GCCCATCGCTTCCTGCGTGGCGCCCTGCTCGAGCAGCACGAAGCCGAGCGTGCCGCACGGTGCAGCGGCGCCGGGCGCAAGCTCGACCGCACGTCGGCAGGCCGCGATCGCTTCATCCATGCGGCGCAGCGCGAACAGCACGAGACCGCGAATCCGGAAGGCCTCCGGATGATCGGGCTGAAGCTGGATCAGGCGCGTGCACTGCTCGTCGGCTTCCTCGAGGCGGTTCATCACCCGCAGCGTATCGG
>NZ_JBEOOL010000909.1:0-248 GCF_040309225.1 Pseudoalteromonas sp. GW168-MNA-CIBAN-0100
ATTTGGTTGGTGTGTGTTGTAAGAGTATTTATACCTGCAACCGATAACTACCTCGGAATTTTTGTGCCGTTAAATACATGGCCAGGCGTAATGCTAGGTAATGCTTTATTAACTGTTGGTTTTATATTAACTATGGTGGTGCATTTTAATATGGCATCACTTTGGCGTTCAGGAATAGACCCACAAGGGCCCGATGAGCTAAAAGTAAACGGCTTTTATGCGTATTCTCGTAATCCTATGTATTTAGG
>NZ_JBEOOL010000910.1:0-248 GCF_040309225.1 Pseudoalteromonas sp. GW168-MNA-CIBAN-0100
CTTGTAAGGTGACTGGATCTTGCTCAATTAACAAGATACGAAGTATTGGTAGCATAGGAATTCTCGTAATAAAATTTCATAATGCTCAACAGCATAACTAAAGGATTGACGCTTGTGAAATTAATACTTTGAAAATGCGCCAATAATTACGCAAAATCACGAATAAATAGATTTTATTTAAATTGACTTGCAAGGTATGAAAAATCAAAGGTGCCAAAGTCAGCCACCTCCTTTAAAAAACAAAAAGT
>NZ_JBEOOL010000911.1:0-247 GCF_040309225.1 Pseudoalteromonas sp. GW168-MNA-CIBAN-0100
GAGTGTGGAGTCGGCAGAAATATGCGCGATGAGCGCACTGTTAAATTTTTCAAGGAAGAATTTATGAATTTCAAAGTTATTAAAAATGTTGTATTAATTGGAATTGTGCTAGCCGCGGTGGCTGCTGCATTTTTTAAGGCACAACAATACAAAGAGGATTACACTTCTGATTTTGTTGATGAAACGATTTACTCTTCGGTATTAAGCGAAAACAGGAAAATCTTTGTTCGGCTACCTAGTAGTTACG
>NZ_JBEOOL010000912.1:0-247 GCF_040309225.1 Pseudoalteromonas sp. GW168-MNA-CIBAN-0100
ATAAAAAACGCTCTTTCGAGGTGTACTCGTCCTCTAGTTGTATTGATTTAAGTAACTTTGGTAATTCATGATCATCACAAAGGGAGTCGCTAAATTTATTATCCCATTTAGCAATATGATTAAGGGCAAGGTGTTTAGCAGTTTTGAGCATGTAACTACGCGTAAATTGAATATCTTGTTTTAAATCAGCTTCGTAGCTTTTAATAAAGGTTTCTTGCACTATATCTTCTACGTCGTCAGGTAACAC
>NZ_JBEOOL010000913.1:0-247 GCF_040309225.1 Pseudoalteromonas sp. GW168-MNA-CIBAN-0100
CCGCTGTATTTATTAGCCAGTGCATCGACTAGTTGCTGATGCAGGCCATTAAAACTACCATTGCTCATTATTAAAATATGTTGATTAGCTGCTATATTATCAAGTACGGTATCAATAATTACCTGGGTACTGGTAAAACACTGCATACCGGCTGTAGCCGCTTGTTCGCTCAGCGACCAGCTTAGGTTTTCTGGCTCAAAAAGCAGTACCTCATCGGCATCACTCAACGAGGCAAGCAATGTATGTT
>NZ_JBEOOL010000914.1:0-247 GCF_040309225.1 Pseudoalteromonas sp. GW168-MNA-CIBAN-0100
GCTTTGAACCTGGCGTTAAGCTGGCATCGTTAGTAAGTACTTCACCTAACGTAGTTGCGAGTTGTTCATTTACTATGGTGTCGGTAATAACGGTAACCGACTGTGCGGTATCAAGTAACGAAGCTGACGTTCTCATTGCGCCATTAGCATTGTCTACTTTATAGTCATTAAAATAACTTCCTTTTACTTCTATATGTTCTATATCTGTTGCGTTTGCATAAACACTCGCAGTAGTACTTGCTAGCAG
>NZ_JBEOOL010000915.1:0-247 GCF_040309225.1 Pseudoalteromonas sp. GW168-MNA-CIBAN-0100
TTTGCATTGATCCATTATATAAATGAAAGTGGTTTTCTAAATGGTTTTGGGTCAAATTTTTTTTGCGAGAGGTCTTCGTTTTTATAGCTTTCAAAGACTGTAATAAATCCAGCCGTTTTCTGATCAAGATTTGTGTAAGTAAGGCCTTAGGTAAGTTATATATTATTTTTTGAATAGCGATTTCGAATATTAATTTTTTGTTGTTCTACTATTTCGTCTTCTCTTTAACCGCTATCGTCGGTAACAC
>NZ_JBEOOL010000916.1:0-247 GCF_040309225.1 Pseudoalteromonas sp. GW168-MNA-CIBAN-0100
GAAAATACAACTCGTAAAAGATAAGGCGCTAGGCTTTGGTTTTAAAACCCAGCAAACTTACATTTATAAGCGCGAAGAAAACGACGAAATCAAATCTAATTAAGATGATTAAGGGGGTTTAAATGAATAAAAAGCAACATGGATTTACCTTAATTGAGCTGATGATAGCAGTTGCTATCGTCGGTATACTTGCAGCAATTGCATTGCCTAATTATACAGAGTATGTGAAGCGTGCTTCGCGTGCAGA
>NZ_JBEOOL010000917.1:0-247 GCF_040309225.1 Pseudoalteromonas sp. GW168-MNA-CIBAN-0100
GGCATAATTAGATTCCAATAAATTGCTGTTGATTCAATTTGTTCCTACAACAGCTATTATTTAAATATAGCTTAAACTAAGCCATATGCTGCAATTTGCCAAGTTTAATTAACACTACTGCAACTACTTTCAATTTGTAACACACTATTTGTTACATTAAATTTTGAACGCAACAGGTTTTCGACCTTTAAGCGACATGCTTTATCGTGTTTTTCAATGGTGCAGTGTTTTTTTAGCACTATATGCG
>NZ_JBEOOL010000918.1:0-247 GCF_040309225.1 Pseudoalteromonas sp. GW168-MNA-CIBAN-0100
GGGTATTACCTAACGAAACTATGATTGTTTTTAGTTATGAAGCGGGTTTTGTGGAGCCAATTGGCGTTGCGAGTGTTATGCCTTCTAGTAACAGTGCTCAAGGCGAAATTATCCGCTGGAAAGATTCTGATATTGCAGATGACGTTAAAGGTAAAGCTAAAAATGGTATTTATCGCCCAGCAAAAGGTGCAAAAATATTTGCAGTTTCGGTAGGCACACCAGCTGGATTTTTGGAGAACCGTACATG
>NZ_JBEOOL010000919.1:0-247 GCF_040309225.1 Pseudoalteromonas sp. GW168-MNA-CIBAN-0100
TAGAGTGTGTAAGTAATTCTATAGCTAAAATATAAAATTAAATAAACTACAGAGGTTAGTATGTCAGGACAAGGTTCAGGCGGTAACGTAATCGCAGCATTATGTAATATATTTTTCCCGGGTTTAGGGCAGTTAGTGCAAGGGCGTATTCTTGCCGCGCTTATATTCGCTATATTATTTTTTGGTGGTGCGGCATTATGGTTTTTAATTGTGCCAGGAATAATTGCCGCTATTGTATATGTTTGGG
>NZ_JBEOOL010000920.1:0-247 GCF_040309225.1 Pseudoalteromonas sp. GW168-MNA-CIBAN-0100
TTACTACGCAGCCCGCGCTGAAGAGCTATCGCAAGATGAGCGCTTTGAAGCTCGTGGTGTTATTTTATGTATTAGCCCATGGAACTTCCCGCTAGCTATTTTCTTAGGCCAAGTAGCCGCTGCCATTGTGACTGGTAATACCGTTATTGCAAAACCAGCTGAGCAAACCAGCCTAATTGCGCTGCGTGCCATTGAACTTATGCTGTCGGTAGGTTTACCAGAGCATGTTGTGCAAGCGGTAATAGCC
>NZ_JBEOOL010000921.1:0-247 GCF_040309225.1 Pseudoalteromonas sp. GW168-MNA-CIBAN-0100
TTTTCTGGCAGTTCTGACAATGTGAATGGCGTAAATGATTTTGTCGATGGTTTTATTTGTTATGGCCGTCCTCGCAACCGTTTATTGGCCGAGCAATTAAAAAAAATCCGTAAAAAAGTGGTGACGGTCGACTTTAATATTCATCGTAGTGCTTCGGTGAGTATCGATAATAAAGCCGGTGCCTATGAAGTGGCTAAATTGGCAATTCAATCTGAGCAAGATCAGGTCGCAATTCTTGGATTACGCT
>NZ_JBEOOL010000922.1:0-247 GCF_040309225.1 Pseudoalteromonas sp. GW168-MNA-CIBAN-0100
GTTAAAGGCCGGTTAAATCGCTTAGTCAAAGAGCAAAAACATTTATCAACACTAAAAAATCATGGTTTATCACCAAGAAGAAAATTACTATTAGCAGGAAAACCAGGTACAGGTAAAACTTATACGGCATCTGTACTTGCAGGAGAATTAAATTTCCCTTTATTTGAAGTCCGCCTTGATGCGGTGATTACTAAATATTTAGGTGAATCTTCAGCTAAATTACGTCAAATATTTGATGCTATTAGAG
>NZ_JBEOOL010000923.1:0-247 GCF_040309225.1 Pseudoalteromonas sp. GW168-MNA-CIBAN-0100
GCAATGGTTATTGGGTTTATTCAAAATAAGTTAATCAGCACAGTACAAGTAGACTTACCCGGTGGCAGTTTACAAATTCGCTGGAACGGTGAAGGCCACCCAGTACGTATGACCGGCCCAGCAGAGCATGTGTTTGATGGACAAGTGGCACTATGAGTGAGCTAAACGCGCAGCAAGTGGTAGATTATTTACAACACCACCCTGATTTTTTAATTCAGCACCCTGAGCTACTTGCTCAGCTTGAGCT
>NZ_JBEOOL010000924.1:0-247 GCF_040309225.1 Pseudoalteromonas sp. GW168-MNA-CIBAN-0100
TAAATACATCAGATATGACAATAATAATATTCTCTATCATTATTATTGTCATCCTATGGTTAGCTTTCCTTTGTATCAATTACTTTTAACTAAATAAGCATAATCTATGTCTGGTTTTGTATCAAAGCTGCATTTTTAAAATCATGTAGTCGATTTCCGCTATTGGCACTTAGCTGAAATTCAGCAAAGAGCGATAAGCGGTCATTGAGGTTGGCTAAATATCGTCGTTAATTGATTTATTAAACAG
>NZ_JBEOOL010000925.1:0-247 GCF_040309225.1 Pseudoalteromonas sp. GW168-MNA-CIBAN-0100
GTGCAAGATTACCAATAATAATAGCAAATACAATGATAACAATAACAACCATGTGCCAAGTTTGCATAGCAACGTCCGTTAATTATAAGCAAAGTATAAGTGTGAGCGTTTTAGTTTAAAACAGCAATAAAGTGACTTAAAAAATGGTGCTAATGCTGTATTTAAAAGCGTTTTGCTACCGATAGAGTTAAAAAATTTAGCCCGGGGTTGGGATCTTTAAAGCCCGCATTAGAGTAATGAATAATTC
>NZ_JBEOOL010000926.1:0-247 GCF_040309225.1 Pseudoalteromonas sp. GW168-MNA-CIBAN-0100
GGGCATAATTGGCTAATACTTGCTGGCTGCGCTGAATACCTAAAAAGGTCTGTAGCAGTATTTTAAAGTCGTATACTGTGGCTTTAACATCTTTATTTAAACGCTTTGATAAAATAGTCTGATCTTTTGGGTTAACAAATGCAGCAGCCTGAATTTTATCAATTAATCGCTCCTCAGCCCCTAACGAAAAGCTAATATAACAACCTATGTTAGCAAATAACGCAATCAGCGTGCCGCGGGTCATAAG
>NZ_JBEOOL010000927.1:0-246 GCF_040309225.1 Pseudoalteromonas sp. GW168-MNA-CIBAN-0100
CTGCGGTACTGAGCAAGGCTACTCATATCGAGTGGTTGCTGCTGCGTTGCTAACGGGTGCGTGCTATTTACCACAAGTACACTTTGATACTCATCTATTTTAACCGCGCGAATGCCTTTTTGGTTCGGCACTGGCGACGGCGCGCCAATAACTAAATCAACTTTATCTTCAATCAGCACTTCCCAGCTGCCGTTCATTACCTGTTCTTGTACATCTATTTCAATATTTTTATGCTCTACTAAAAAC
>NZ_JBEOOL010000928.1:0-246 GCF_040309225.1 Pseudoalteromonas sp. GW168-MNA-CIBAN-0100
ATTCATAGCCGCTCGTACACGCATATTATTCGTAATGTTACCCAAGCACCTGAACTTATTTTTGATGACATAGTTAGCAATGACAAAATTAGTGAACGTGCCGATGCGGTAACAAAATACTACGATGATTTAATTAACTCAGTGTCGCTTTACAATTTATACGGTGAAGGCAAACATGAGATTAACGGTAAATCTGTTGTTGTTAATTTATTTGAGCTGAAAAAGAAACTTTACCTGGCAATGATG
>NZ_JBEOOL010000929.1:0-246 GCF_040309225.1 Pseudoalteromonas sp. GW168-MNA-CIBAN-0100
TAAATTACATCTAACTTAAATAAAATCGAGTTTAACAGCACCTTTGCCAATAATGGCTTACCAAAAAAACCCGACATTAAAACAGTCAGGCCAATAATACCCGGTATAGCCGCTTCTTTTATTGCCAACCATTCTACATTAAGCTCAAACAGCGCAATGCCACCCGTTAATAAAGTACTTAAAAAACCTAATAATGAAATAAAATTTAACGAGCGTGCTTTAATAAAATCATAAATACCGTAACCC
>NZ_JBEOOL010000930.1:0-246 GCF_040309225.1 Pseudoalteromonas sp. GW168-MNA-CIBAN-0100
GTGTGATACAACAAGCAGCATACTGAGGACTTAAATTAGATAACTAATTAAGGAGATAATTTTAGTGCTTATAGCAAAAAACCTATGCTAGGTTTGATAAAAACTCAGCATAGGTTTTGTTTTAATAGAGTATTAGCGCAAGCTCGCAAGCATTTGCTTGGTTAAACCATGCCGATACTCCTAAAATTATAATAGATATAACCACTAAACTTAATTTAACGCCGCCCTGATTAGACTTCATAGTAT
>NZ_JBEOOL010000931.1:0-246 GCF_040309225.1 Pseudoalteromonas sp. GW168-MNA-CIBAN-0100
TAACCCAAACAAAGCATGCAATTAGGCGCAACTATCCGGTAATTGGTCGGTTTCGATATTTTTTTGAGCGCCAAGGCGAATTTTTCCGCCAGTACTTTTTCGCACTTGATAGAGAAGAAATGCCGTTTAATCGTGCTGAACGTAGTTGGGTATATCGCGCTGCAAAAGATGTTGATCATACTGCTGCGTTTGGCTCGACTCAAAGCCTTGAAGTAACCGGTACAGTGATGTTTATGAACTGTGCAT
>NZ_JBEOOL010000932.1:0-246 GCF_040309225.1 Pseudoalteromonas sp. GW168-MNA-CIBAN-0100
TGGCTTGATAAGTGATTTACTTTGTCGGCTAAGCCCACGCGCTTTAGCGCCTCAAGGGCTTGCTGTTTGCGTTGTTTGCTAGGGGTAAAGCGGTAAACTAAAGGCTGCATTACATTTTCTAGCGCCGATGCGCGTGGTAATAAGTTAAAGCTTTGAAATATAAATCCGACGCTTTCGTTGCGTTGGTGCGCAAGCTCGGTTTCGGTCATACTTTTTACTAACTTATCTTTTAAATAATACTCGCCG
>NZ_JBEOOL010000933.1:0-246 GCF_040309225.1 Pseudoalteromonas sp. GW168-MNA-CIBAN-0100
TTCTGTGAGAGAACCATCCGAATGAGTGTTATACAAGGTGAAAAGTTACAAAAAGTCCTAGCCCGTGCTGGCGTAGGCTCACGCCGTGAAATGGAAAAATACATTGATGCAAACCGCGTTAGCGTTAACGGCAAAGTGGCTAAATTAGGCGATCGTGTTGAAGAAACAGATTCAATTCGCGTTGATGGCCATACAGTAAAAATTGAAGAAAAAGCGGATAGAATTTGTCGCGTAATTATGTATAAC
>NZ_JBEOOL010000934.1:0-246 GCF_040309225.1 Pseudoalteromonas sp. GW168-MNA-CIBAN-0100
GATATGCACTTACACGCCCTGGTAATTCTTGTTTAAGTGTAAGTGTTTGGCTTTTTATCGTAACTACACCTACTGGAGTGCCTTGAGAAGCAGTAGCTTTAGGTTGCTCAGCAGCCTGATCACAACCAGTTAAAACGACAGAACCAACGAGGGCCGAAAATACCAATAGCGCGATGCGGGACCGCTGCATATTAAATTACCTTTTAACTTGACGTTAAACGTTAGAATGAACGTTCATTCTAAATT
>NZ_JBEOOL010000935.1:0-246 GCF_040309225.1 Pseudoalteromonas sp. GW168-MNA-CIBAN-0100
TTGGCACAGTTCCTATTTACCAAGCACTGGAAAAAGTAAACGGTGTAGCGGAGGACTTAACCTGGGAGATTTTTCGCGATACGCTCATTGAGCAAGCTGAACAAGGCGTCGATTACTTTACTATTCATGCCGGTGTGCTACTGCGTTACGTACCCATGACCGCAAAACGAGTAACCGGTATTGTATCGCGCGGTGGCTCTATTATGGCAAAGTGGTGTTTAGCGCATCATAAAGAAAACTTTTTAT
>NZ_JBEOOL010000936.1:0-246 GCF_040309225.1 Pseudoalteromonas sp. GW168-MNA-CIBAN-0100
GTTGTTCTAATCGCTCAGCTTCTGCTTGCTCTGCTGCAATTCGTGCTTGTTCTAAACGCTCAGCTTCTGCTTGCTCTGCTGCAATACGTTGCTGTTCTAATCGCTCAGCTTCTGCTTGCTCTGCTGCAATACGTACTTGCTCTAAGCGTTCAGCTTCAGCCTTTTCCGCTGCTGCTTTTTCTTGATCAAGGCGCATCTGCGCTTCTTGCTCTGCTAAACGCTGCTGTTGCTCTAACTGTAATGCAT
>NZ_JBEOOL010000937.1:0-246 GCF_040309225.1 Pseudoalteromonas sp. GW168-MNA-CIBAN-0100
GCGCTCGAACAGCGCGGTCAGCTCGCCGATCATCGCGTACGACAGCGCGTTGAGCGCGGCCGGCCGGTTCAGCGTGATCAGCGCCACGCGGTTCACCACGCGGAACAGCACCTCGGGCGCATGTTCCGCGAACGTGTCGTGATTCGTCACCGGCGTGCTCATCGTTGCGGCTCTCCATCGGTGCGCCACTGCGGCGCGCGCTTGCCCAGGAACGCCGCCACGCCTTCGCGCGGATCGGCCGTGTCG
>NZ_JBEOOL010000938.1:0-246 GCF_040309225.1 Pseudoalteromonas sp. GW168-MNA-CIBAN-0100
GGCTAATACCGCCACACGCGGTATACAAAGAAAGTTTACCAATTGGAATCCCCATGCCACCAATACCTTGGTCGCCCAGGCCTAAAATACGCTCACCGTCGGTCACAACAATCACTTTTACTTTGCCTTTTGTGGCATTACGTAAAATATCGTCAATGTGAAAGCGATCTTCATAGGAAATAAATAAACCACGGGCACTGCGATAAATATCAGAAAACTTTTCACAGGCATCACCCACTGTTGGGG
>NZ_JBEOOL010000939.1:0-246 GCF_040309225.1 Pseudoalteromonas sp. GW168-MNA-CIBAN-0100
AGTAAAACAGTATCCAAACTTTGAGGTTTACGGCCCAAGTAACAGTCCATTTAAAGGAATAACAATGCCTTTAAATGAAGACCAAACGATTACCGTTTTAGGCACCTCATTTAATATTATCACCACGCCTGGCCACACACTCGATCATATTTGTTATGTTAATGAACAACTTGCCTTTACTGGTGATACTTTAGTTAGTGGTGGTTGTGGGCGTTTATTTGAAGGCTCTGCAGCGCAAATGTGGCA
>NZ_JBEOOL010000940.1:0-245 GCF_040309225.1 Pseudoalteromonas sp. GW168-MNA-CIBAN-0100
GTTGATAGGTCGATAAAGATAAATTAACCACTTCACTATAATAATCACTCGCCAACTTATTGTAGCTTAGAGCATGACTACTTTGAGTTGATGCTTTTTGTACATAATTTATAAGCGATGACGCTGAGCCCGCCATTTGTCTCAGAGCATTGTCTAAAAGCGCAGTTTCGTTACCTGAGAGCTTTCCTAGTGCTCTGTATTTACCGTTAATGTCTTTATTTAGTGAAAATAGCTGTGTTGAAAGG
>NZ_JBEOOL010000941.1:0-245 GCF_040309225.1 Pseudoalteromonas sp. GW168-MNA-CIBAN-0100
GGTAAAAATCGTGATAGGAAATTGGCGAGTGTTATACGGGGTGACCTTGAGCAAACAGTTGAAAATATAAATGGTTTAAATTTCGCTAGGAACTACACATCAGGCTGCCTTTCATTCGCAGAAAAAGACATAACTCCTGAAAATAAAAACACGATCATGAATTCATTCGAGAGCACTATTTTTGCTGGGTTAGACCGCGATCAATATGACATAACGTGGATTCAGCATATGGATAAAGGCCGATT
>NZ_JBEOOL010000942.1:0-245 GCF_040309225.1 Pseudoalteromonas sp. GW168-MNA-CIBAN-0100
GCTATAAACACTCCTACACTTAATATCAGCACTTTAAATATAGAAGCCATTAAATCAGCTATCTGTTTTGAATCGAGGGAGCGGCGCAATAAGTTTTTCATTAAGTTACCGGCAAAGCGAGCCAGCATAGAAAATAGAATGACAATAATAACTGCCACAATAAAATTAGGAATATGGCTTATAACGACATCAAACCACCCTCCGAGCTTTTCTTCGATAAGTTTTTCGGCGTCGCTAATTGAGGG
>NZ_JBEOOL010000943.1:0-245 GCF_040309225.1 Pseudoalteromonas sp. GW168-MNA-CIBAN-0100
CTTTAACAGCGTACTTTTACCCGCGCCACTGTGGCCGGTTAAAAACGCGAGTTCACCAGGTTTAATATGAAAATTAACTTTTTCAAGAGCGCGATGCCCGCCTGGATAGGTTTTACTTACTTGCTGAAAATTTATCATTTTTTATTATGCCAACACTATTAAACATCAATAAAGCTGGTATTCCTCGCAATTAAAAAGGGAGCAAGCTCCCTCTTTTGGTAAATAAAAGTTCCACCTTTTAAAGG
>NZ_JBEOOL010000944.1:0-245 GCF_040309225.1 Pseudoalteromonas sp. GW168-MNA-CIBAN-0100
TACTCCTATTCGATAACTCAAGTGACCTTAATGCATGAGTGTCGTGCCTTAAAGTGACTTAAGTTATTACTTAATGCGCTAACAAAATAATTAAATACTTTAACGGAGTGAACAATGACATTATCTGGCTTATTTAAGGTTAGTCTAGTGGCTACTGCAATGACTTTAGCAGGCTGTGGCGGTGGTGATATTAACGTTACACCGACTACAGTTGATAACAGTGTAGACAATTCAGTGACTAACCC
>NZ_JBEOOL010000945.1:0-245 GCF_040309225.1 Pseudoalteromonas sp. GW168-MNA-CIBAN-0100
GTTTAAAACTTTGCTATCGACAGTTTCAACTGAGGTTGCTCTCGCAGCTACCAAAAATGGTGAATGACGTAGTGCCGAATCAAAACTATCATACTTAATATTAATTAAAGTTTTAAATTCAGCAATGGGGGTTAGCTTTAATTTAGCCTCGGTAACTATACCTAATGATCCTTCAGAGCCGGTAATTAAGCGGCTCATATCAAAAGTTTGTAAGTCATCACTTAGCACATGCTCTAGGTCGTATC
>NZ_JBEOOL010000946.1:0-245 GCF_040309225.1 Pseudoalteromonas sp. GW168-MNA-CIBAN-0100
CTCTTGATTCGTTAATAACGTGCGCGCTAGCACATCAACCCAAACCATAAAAGTACCACCCACCAAACTCGTTACCAGTAAGCCCGACAAGCTACCTTGGGAGATAAAAAAGCGCACAATATGCGGCACCATTAATCCTACAAAGCCAATTCCGCCGCTCATAGCTACTAACACTGCCGTTATCAGCGAACTTAAAACCAACATTAATATTCTAAAGCGATGTACCCGCACACCCAGTGTTATAG
>NZ_JBEOOL010000947.1:0-245 GCF_040309225.1 Pseudoalteromonas sp. GW168-MNA-CIBAN-0100
TACTCAGTAAGCTATAAACAACAGCAAGTGCAAAAGCTTAATATAGCCACGATAGAAAAACAGGTAGCGTTGGATTTACCTTTACTCGAGCTATCTAATGAACTGCTTAAGTACTCCAGTAATATAGATAATATAAATAGTTATTTAGAGCAGTTAAATTCGCAACTAATCGGCACTAATTTATTATTGTTAAATATTGTCGCTGAAAAAAAGCTATCAACCACATTAACCGGAGCGCAGTTTTT
>NZ_JBEOOL010000948.1:0-245 GCF_040309225.1 Pseudoalteromonas sp. GW168-MNA-CIBAN-0100
GCATTGTGGCAATTCTTATTTTAATTACAGTTATTGCAATTTATCGTCGCAGAATAGAAAGTAATGCAAAATTACAATTAACAGAGCAAGTAGAGCAACGCACGTTAGAATTACAAACAGTGGCGCAAGAGTTGCGCGAAGCAAACGATGTTAAAAGTCAGTTTTTAGCAAATATAAGTCATGAAATTCGCACTCCACTTACCGCTATTTTGGGTCAAACCGACGACTTAATTAATGGTTTGTAT
>NZ_JBEOOL010000949.1:0-245 GCF_040309225.1 Pseudoalteromonas sp. GW168-MNA-CIBAN-0100
TTACTAACCACTAACTGTTGTTTAAATTGCTCAAACCAATTTTGTTGCTTTAGCATTTGCGATTCATCAAACGGCTTTAGTTGCCCAAGCTGAAAGTACACCAGCCCAGTCACAACCAGTATAAACCACGCGGCAACAACCCCTACAATAAAGTAATTCGACTTACTTAAATTTTGCAATACTTTGCTCTAATACATCAATACTTACGTCAATTAACTGTACTTTAGCTGTTAACTGCTTAACTA
>NZ_JBEOOL010000950.1:0-245 GCF_040309225.1 Pseudoalteromonas sp. GW168-MNA-CIBAN-0100
CACTTGAACATCAAGTGACGATACTTGGAAATACCGCTATCTCTGCGTCGCGTAGTCAAACTACAGGTACTCATAAAGGTGTTGAACGCGATTATCAAGGCATGGAAACGATAGTGCTGGAAAAACAAAATGGTGAAGGGAAGATTAAGCACATTCATTGGTCACATTAATTTATTGGTTAAATAACGGAGTACAAAATGAGAATTAAAAGTCCATTACATCAAGTTTCTACGCCACGTAGACGC
>NZ_JBEOOL010000951.1:0-244 GCF_040309225.1 Pseudoalteromonas sp. GW168-MNA-CIBAN-0100
GAACTTGGCTTGCCTATCGCTTAAATCAAAAAGCAGCTAAAGGCGATGATGAAAAAGCCGAGGATGAAAGTGCCAGCACTCATGCTAATAAAAACGATAGCGCCATCACACCAGACAAAGATGATAAAACCTATCCACTGGTTATTGTAAATTTAAGCAATAAACGCAGCCACACAATTACAGATGTATTTAACTACAGTATTAGCGCAACTAACCAGCAACTATTAGTTAGCCAGAGTTACAG
>NZ_JBEOOL010000952.1:0-244 GCF_040309225.1 Pseudoalteromonas sp. GW168-MNA-CIBAN-0100
ATATCGAAGCGCTCGATAAAGACAAATACCGAATTACTATGGCAGTTGCTGGTTTTAGCGAAAGCGAGCTGAGCATAGAGTCAGAAAACAACACGCTAGTTGTTGCGGGTATTAAAACGGGTAAAGAGCAAGCCAGTGAGCGTAAATTTATTCATCAAGGTATTGCAGAGCGCAACTTTGAGCGTAAATTTCAGCTGGGGGATCACGTAAAAGTACTTGGTGCCGATTTAGCAAATGGCTTATT
>NZ_JBEOOL010000953.1:0-244 GCF_040309225.1 Pseudoalteromonas sp. GW168-MNA-CIBAN-0100
TAATGAAGGTGAGCGATCATTTAACGGCACTGGCGGAGGCTATTGTCGATCAGGCCGTTAATATTGCATGGCACAATTGTGTAAAACGCTTTGGTATGCCACCTAGTACTAACGACGAAAGCAAAGGTTTTGCGGTTATTGCCTATGGTAAAACCGGTGGCTTTGAAGTGGGTTATGACTCTGATTTAGATTTAGTCTTTGTACATAACCACGATGGCAGCAGCCAAACTAATGGTGTAAAGCC
>NZ_JBEOOL010000954.1:0-244 GCF_040309225.1 Pseudoalteromonas sp. GW168-MNA-CIBAN-0100
TGCACCAATGCCCACCCAGTGGGCTGTAGCGAACATGTTCAAGAACAAATTAATTATGTAAAGCAACAAGGTGCATTAAAAAATGCGCCTAAAAATGTATTAGTTATTGGTGCCTCTACAGGCTATGGCCTTGCATCGCGTATTACTGCGGCGTTTGGTGGCGGTGCTAAAACATTAGGTATTTTCTTTGAAAAAGAAGGCACTGAGCGCAAAACGGGTTCTGCAGGTTGGTACAATACAGCTG
>NZ_JBEOOL010000955.1:0-244 GCF_040309225.1 Pseudoalteromonas sp. GW168-MNA-CIBAN-0100
GCTTTAAGTTAGCAGCTGTACGTTCTCCAAGTTGCGGGCTTTTTGTGGTTTTACAGGTTTTATATAACTTTTCGCCGCCAATAAAACTGCCGCAATTACGATAAGAGGCACTAATACCATAATGCGGATTTTGTGGTGAGTTAACAATGGCAATATGCGATATACCATGGATTTTTAGACATGCTTCGCTGGCACACTGCGGATTTAATACTCTGTAATCTGCTGCAAAATTTGGGGGTAAAAT
>NZ_JBEOOL010000956.1:0-244 GCF_040309225.1 Pseudoalteromonas sp. GW168-MNA-CIBAN-0100
TAAAGGTAACATGCACTTAAAGGTGATAATTAACTGTCTATTTTTGTTGCCTTTTTGCAACACACTTTAAGCCCAAACAATAAGTTCGAACAAATTCAATGCCTTACAAAAAGCAAAAAACGCCACAGATTATAAATACACACTGTAAGGAGACTGTTTAGCTGGGGTATTCAACTCGGTTACAGCTGAATAATTTTTGAAATGAAAATAACCAATAGCTTTTACTTTTATAAATTATTGTTTT
>NZ_JBEOOL010000957.1:0-244 GCF_040309225.1 Pseudoalteromonas sp. GW168-MNA-CIBAN-0100
GCCGCTAACAACTGATGCTCAACCGCTTTAATATCAGGGCGTTGCGTGAGTAAATCAGACGGTAAACCAACTGGTACTTCTGGTAAGTCGAGTAAATGATTAAGTGACGCATTTGGCAGTAAATCACTGGCAACGCTATTACCTACTAGTAAATCAAGCGCATTTTTATCGCGTTTTAATAAACGCTTATACTTTGCTATATCAACTTTAGCTGTAGCAACCGTACTTTTAAGTTGCTCTAGGG
>NZ_JBEOOL010000958.1:0-244 GCF_040309225.1 Pseudoalteromonas sp. GW168-MNA-CIBAN-0100
CATGGCTAGAGCTATTTACTCATGTATTACCATCGCAAAAGCAGCTGGAGCAAATAATTAATCAGGCTATTGCAGCTAAAACCGATGCACAAATGCTTATTGAGCTTAGTGATGGACAAATACGCCGCCATCAAGGGCATTTATATTTTGTTGTACCAAGTACGCAAATATTAAACAACACACTAATTACTCGCAGTGAGCTAAAGCTTGCCGATGGTCGCTTACTAAAAAAACACAGTGGCGT
>NZ_JBEOOL010000959.1:0-244 GCF_040309225.1 Pseudoalteromonas sp. GW168-MNA-CIBAN-0100
TGGTGAAACTGACTACGTGAGGAATTTTTCAAATTACCCGGGGGTCGACCAGCCTACATTACTACTGCCAACAGCTGATAAGAAAATAAAAAGCGTGCCGGCTTATAGCCCTTTTTCGCATACCCATATTATTTTTTATGTATGGAGCGGTATTATTCAAACCAAAGGTACTAGGGAGGTTATTTATAAATTTGGCATAAGTCGTTTTGATTGGGCCGATAAGCAAACATATACAGTCGATGAG
>NZ_JBEOOL010000960.1:0-244 GCF_040309225.1 Pseudoalteromonas sp. GW168-MNA-CIBAN-0100
AGCAAAAGCAACCACTGCCAACCGTGTTTAATACCAAGCATTGGGCGGCGTTCGTTATCGACCAACTATACGACGACGCAAATTACTACCTTGCCGAATCGCAACAACAAGGCCTGTACGACATTGGCTTTACACTGCGCCGCTTAATTTTTGTGGTTAAAAACCAAGACTGGTCAGGGCTAGAAGTCGTCGGCGGAAAGCTTTACGCAATCGCCGCAAAAGTCAACAAAGCCCAGCTTAACTT
>NZ_JBEOOL010000961.1:0-244 GCF_040309225.1 Pseudoalteromonas sp. GW168-MNA-CIBAN-0100
GTTAAATACAGGCTTCAGATGCTTGTTTTAAGTAAAAGCTCTAAATAGCGTTGGGCAGTGCTTATGCTTTTTTAGTGCCACTTACACGGGTCCAATCACCTTCAATAGCAATGTCGTCCAGCTCAATAAAGGGGGCATAAACATCGGCAACCGATTGCGCTTGCTCGGTTAAAATTCCCGACATAGCTATTTTGCCACCGGGTTTTAATAACCCTAAAATAACACTATGTAGTTCACGTAACGG
>NZ_JBEOOL010000962.1:0-244 GCF_040309225.1 Pseudoalteromonas sp. GW168-MNA-CIBAN-0100
GGCTTACTTCGTCATCAAAGCGAATACTGTTATAACCGGCAACACAGGTATTTGGCACACTAAATTGTGCATGAATTTTTGCTATAAATTCAGCCTCAACCAAGCCTTTTTTCATCGCCACTTGTGGCGTAATGCCGGTAATTAAACACGCCTCAGGATGCGGCAAGTAATCCGCCTGCGGTTTACAGTATTCAATAAGCGGCTCACCAATAATATTCAAATCAAGATCGGTACGAACACCCGC
>NZ_JBEOOL010000963.1:0-244 GCF_040309225.1 Pseudoalteromonas sp. GW168-MNA-CIBAN-0100
GTGTTGGCTCGTTTAGGTGACCGCCCAGAGGCTGAACTTATTCAAACCATGTTGCTACGATCAATGAAGCAAGCGGTTTATCAGCCAGATAACATAGGCCACTTTGGTTTAGCATTATCGGCTTATGCGCACTTTACCTCGCCAATTCGCCGTTACCCAGATTTAGTGGTGCATCGTGCAATTAAAGCAGTATTAAAAGCACAAGGGCAGCAAACCTCTGGTGAATACGCTTATAGCGATGATG
>NZ_JBEOOL010000964.1:0-244 GCF_040309225.1 Pseudoalteromonas sp. GW168-MNA-CIBAN-0100
GTGTTGATTATAGATGAAGCCTCAATGGTCGACTTATCGCTGATGGCAAAACTAATTGAGGCATTACCTGCACATGCACGGTTAATTCTCTTAGGTGATAAAGATCAGCTGGCCTCGGTAGATACCGGCAGCGTAATGAGCGACTTATGCCAAGGGTTAGTACTGGGGCAAACACCTGGTTATTCACCTGCACGATGTGATGAGCTAAATAACTTATGCTTTAACGGCGAGGCTAAGTTAATAG
>NZ_JBEOOL010000965.1:0-244 GCF_040309225.1 Pseudoalteromonas sp. GW168-MNA-CIBAN-0100
TTTAATATGATTAGGGTCTTGCATTATTTGCTCTGTCGCTGAGCTTAGCGATAGCCCGGCACTACGTTCGCGCTGCAATGTTTTAGCAATATAGCCTGCAACAAACACTTCAACAATGGCATAACCTGCGTGTATTAGCACTGTTGTAAAGGCAAGCCTATCTGGATCAAACACGTAAAAACCTGTGTTTTGAGTTTGTAGGTAATAAAACGATAAGTGATGTACAGCAACAAACACAATAGCA
>NZ_JBEOOL010000966.1:0-244 GCF_040309225.1 Pseudoalteromonas sp. GW168-MNA-CIBAN-0100
CTTTGGTGGTACCCGGTAGTCGGGTTGTTTCGGATCACGAACCGGCACAAGTTCTCAAATTCGATTTGCGCAACTACACCTATGACGACAAGGTGCAATGGGTCGCTGCACGTGTGTATCAAGGCCAGACTACAAATTTCCGTACCCTAGGTGGCGGTTTTGCACCGGTCTACGAAGGGCCAATTGACCCTGGTGAAATAATTTGTTCAACCTCATCCGAATCGGACAATGAATTCTTCCATAT
>NZ_JBEOOL010000967.1:0-243 GCF_040309225.1 Pseudoalteromonas sp. GW168-MNA-CIBAN-0100
TTACTCTGTGTAGGTGAGGTTTTACACCTCGCTTTTTAAATATACGCTCAGAAATAGAGCGCGAAATAAATTCGCACCTACGATTTGTATTTTTACTCTGTGTAGGTGAGGTTTTACACCTCGCTTTTTAAATATAGGCTCAGAAATAGAGCGCGAAATAAATTCGCACCTACAATTTGCATTCTTACTTTGGGTAGGTGAGGTTTTACACCTCGCTTTTTAAATATACGCTCACGTAATAGA
>NZ_JBEOOL010000968.1:0-243 GCF_040309225.1 Pseudoalteromonas sp. GW168-MNA-CIBAN-0100
CTATTTTACAAAGAATGAGTTGCCAAGATATATGGGGTATTGGTAAGCGTTTAGCCAAAAAATTAAAAGTAATGAACATACACACTGCATGGCAATTAGCGCAGCAAAACCCTAACAGTATGCGCCGTGCATTTAGTGTGGTGGTAGAGCGCACTGTAAATGAGCTTAATGGCATACCTTGCTTAAATTGGGACGACGTACGCCAAGATAAGCGCGAGATATTTTCGACCCGAAGCTTTGGTG
>NZ_JBEOOL010000969.1:0-243 GCF_040309225.1 Pseudoalteromonas sp. GW168-MNA-CIBAN-0100
CCATATCAGTAGCTTGCATAGTGTAATGCATGCCCCCTAACTCTGCGCTATTGAGCATATGCAAATCGTCTATTAAGCGCTTTAAATGCAGGGCTTCGTCGTTGGCCGAGTTTATATTTTTTGCATTTGGCTCGCGTATGCCAAGTAGCATAGCTTCAAGCTCACCAAGCAAAATGCTCATTGGCGTTCTAAGCTCATGAGAAATATTGGCAAGCCAGCGTTTACGTACTTGCTCGTCTTTGG
>NZ_JBEOOL010000970.1:0-243 GCF_040309225.1 Pseudoalteromonas sp. GW168-MNA-CIBAN-0100
TACCCTAGCTTTGCATATGTTTGTAATCTAATATATGTACGCTACCAACTGCCTTATCGTAATAATATCTGCGGCCAATCCATAGCGTACCATTATCGAGTAACATAAAGCTGCCTTGAGCGTCTAGACCACTCCTCCGTTGCGGTTGGATCTCTTGAATCCCCGGCAAAGTCCATCATAAATACGGCTTTAAAGTTAACCCCATTTAGCTGCTGTTTATTACTCAGCTGAAACTCGCTGTAG
>NZ_JBEOOL010000971.1:0-243 GCF_040309225.1 Pseudoalteromonas sp. GW168-MNA-CIBAN-0100
GTTTTTGCGTTAAGATTAACTAAATTCGAGAGTTGTTTAATTTGCATATTGACCTTCCAGTAACTAGAAGGTTTATTATGAAGTTTGTTCCCGTTATACTCAAGCTTTAAAGAGATGTAACTTTTTGAATTTAATAGGTAGGCAATGTATTCAAAGCGTTTTTTAATAGTGATACTTTTAGTACTTGTACACAGCTTTATTAGCTGTGATGGTGCTGCGTATCATTTACAAGAAGACGTGGAT
>NZ_JBEOOL010000972.1:0-243 GCF_040309225.1 Pseudoalteromonas sp. GW168-MNA-CIBAN-0100
GCCGTTTACAACACGCGCTTGAGCAATTTCACTTAGCGGGCTTTAGTACTAACATTGGCTTTTTACATAACTTAGCTGTGCACCCTAGCTTTAAACAAGGCGCGCCTAGCACTCACTTTATTGCCGAGCAAGGCGATTCGTTAGTGGCGGTTGATCAATCTCTTCGCCAAGCAAGCCAGCTTATTGCAGCCTTTACTTATTTAGAGCAGCTAGTTAGCACTCAAGAAGCGCCAAATACAAGCC
>NZ_JBEOOL010000973.1:0-243 GCF_040309225.1 Pseudoalteromonas sp. GW168-MNA-CIBAN-0100
GTGTAATGCAGCAAATCAGCAAATAAATTTTTATAAAGCGATAGGCGACTTATATTTGCGAACCCCAAATTTATTTGCTCAGCGGCTCTTAAAATCATTAATTGCGCATATTGGTCCTTTGCTCCCCGGGAGCCGAGTTTTATATGCCGAACAAGCAATGATTTATTTAGCAACCGACGCCGAGCAGCGCCACATACTTATTAAAAGCTTAAAGAACAAAATAGTTTGGTACAGGGTAAAAGC
>NZ_JBEOOL010000974.1:0-243 GCF_040309225.1 Pseudoalteromonas sp. GW168-MNA-CIBAN-0100
TGAGAGAGCTGAGTACACGATAGCTTTTTCCATCCACTTTATAGGTGGTTAATCTTGCCATCATGGTCTCTGGTAATGACTCAAATTTCTTTCTGGCTTGAGGACTTGTGGACAAAATCACTATTTTATCATTGTCATTTATACTATGTTCAACTTGATACTGTAAATCCTTCCTCGCGGGTAACATCCAGTGAGTGTTATCTCCTTGGTTTTGCCATTGATACAACAGTCCTAATGAGTAAT
>NZ_JBEOOL010000975.1:0-243 GCF_040309225.1 Pseudoalteromonas sp. GW168-MNA-CIBAN-0100
CACCATTAGTAGGCGGTAAGCGAACACATACAGTACTGTTTTGGTTACCACACTCGGCAGCATAAATTGGACCAAACTCTTCTTGGTCAATTTTATTGTCTTGGGTGATGCTCCACACATCAACACTTAAACCAAACTCTGCGCTAGGGGCCCAAATGAAGCCGACGTTCCAAGATTCAGACTCTTCAGGTTGTAAGTCTGCATTACCAGAGAATTGAATGTTGTAATCAAGTGCCTGACAGT
>NZ_JBEOOL010000976.1:0-243 GCF_040309225.1 Pseudoalteromonas sp. GW168-MNA-CIBAN-0100
GGTTAATACTGTTAGTCTGTGTATTTTTAAGCACAAAGTGTAATGCCAGAACAATAAAATGGTTAACACATGATTTTGCGCCCTACTACATTATAAGCGGGCCGAACAAATCCCAAGGTCGTGACGAAAGTATTATTTCGCTTTTAGAACAGCAGCTGCCGCATATTACCTTTGAAAGAGTGATCATCCCCTCAGGTAAAGTGATTCAGGAACTTGCCAACCTGCAGTCTAATGCCTGTGCTT
>NZ_JBEOOL010000977.1:0-243 GCF_040309225.1 Pseudoalteromonas sp. GW168-MNA-CIBAN-0100
GCTGTGGTGTTGCCTTCTTGCGTGGTCCAATAGACGCGGTTGCAATGTTGCTTATCAGCAAAATCATAAACCTGTTCAATCAGTGCGCGTCCTATGCCTTGCCCGCGCGCAGACTCACTAACATACAGATCCTCTAAGTAACAGCATTCGGTGGTATTCCATGTATTGGGATGTAGCACGACATGCGTGATACCTACCAGCGTTTCATCGACCCATGCCCCAAAGCCATAAATTGGCATATTG
>NZ_JBEOOL010000978.1:0-243 GCF_040309225.1 Pseudoalteromonas sp. GW168-MNA-CIBAN-0100
GTTAACCACCACTCGCGAAAAACGGCGATAATAAAGAATATATTCTACGCTAACGATGGTGCCTTTGGGTCTGGAAATACTATTCAATTCAGTAGCCTTATCGGCTGACAGCACAGCTACTGAGATAAATGCCAATGATATTATTTTAACGCTTTTTATGTATACCCGTTAGGTCAAAATCATAGTATGCCAATTGGTTTATTACCTTATTTTTAACTAATTCGGTATTGTTAACTTCAATAC
>NZ_JBEOOL010000979.1:0-243 GCF_040309225.1 Pseudoalteromonas sp. GW168-MNA-CIBAN-0100
CTGCTTGTGAGAGTAAATCGGCGGCTATAAATTCTGGGTTTGCACGTTCATCTGCAATAACTAATACTTCAGATGGGCCTGCAGGCATATCAATGGCCATGCCAGGTACAGTTTGCGCCACAAGTTGCTTAGCCATAGTGACAAAGCTATTACCTGGGCCAAAAATTTTATTCACTTTAGGCACTGAATCTGTGCCATAAGCCATTGCTGCAATTGCGCCTGCGCCACCACTTTCTATTAGCG
>NZ_JBEOOL010000980.1:0-243 GCF_040309225.1 Pseudoalteromonas sp. GW168-MNA-CIBAN-0100
CGAGAAGTATCAAGCCCAATCAATATTTTAGTGGTAGGCGGCTCATTAGGGGCGCAAGTACTTAATACAACTTTGCCTGCTGCGTTTGCAGAGCTGGGTAATACCAATGCTATAAGTGTTTGGCACCAAACGGGTAAAGGGCACTTAGGCAGTGTTGAAGCTGCTTATAAGTCGCATAAATTTAGCACTGAAAATACAAAAGTAGCTGAATTTATAGATGATATAGACACAGCTTACGGCTGG
>NZ_JBEOOL010000981.1:0-243 GCF_040309225.1 Pseudoalteromonas sp. GW168-MNA-CIBAN-0100
CGAATATCATCTTCTAGATCTTTAAGTGCAAGTTTTAAAATAGGAATAGCGCGTGCGTCACTCATGTGACGTGCAGACATTACAGCACTTAAACGCTTATTAGGCTCACTGGCGTGTTTTAAAATAGCTTTTAAGCCACCAATAGAATAAGACGGATTTGCCGAAGTCATTTTAGCTTCAAAGGGAAGCGCTGGGATTTTATGTTCTTCTATTTCAATGTCGTCATTTTTGATTGGTTTACAT
>NZ_JBEOOL010000982.1:0-243 GCF_040309225.1 Pseudoalteromonas sp. GW168-MNA-CIBAN-0100
CCATTATGCATGTACGTCAAGGTGAGGCTAAAGGCTTAGGGCACGCTATTTTATGTGCCAAGCCAATAGTTGGTGATAGGGACTTTGTTGTGGTGTTACCCGATGTAATTTTAGATGCTTATACGGCAGATCAAAAAACTGAAAACTTAGCGGCGATGATCGCACGCTTTAAGCAAACCCATGCCAGCCAAATTATGTTAGAGCCCGTTGCTATTGAAGATGTAAGTAAGTACGGCATTGCTG
>NZ_JBEOOL010000983.1:0-243 GCF_040309225.1 Pseudoalteromonas sp. GW168-MNA-CIBAN-0100
GGTAAATTGCTGGTATTGCATAGCATGATTAGCCTCACAAAATTCACTTAAATGGGTGCGCCACACTTGGCTGCTGGTTATCTCTAACCCTGAGAACAACACATGCCCCAGCGCACTACTTTGAATTGCTAAACGGCTACTTTGCCCTTGAGAAATGTTATACACGCCCAGCGAACAAAAATGCACTGCACGGGTCAGTGCGACATACAATAGGCGTAAATCTTCGGCTAGGCGCTCTTGCTC
>NZ_JBEOOL010000984.1:0-243 GCF_040309225.1 Pseudoalteromonas sp. GW168-MNA-CIBAN-0100
AAAAAAGCGCACTAAATAAATGCGCTTGTTACTGTTTAGCTAAATATTAAAAGCTAAAGCTTAATTTTGCATAGTAGGTACGGCCATCAAAACCAGAAGGTACGGCACGTAATGGGTATTTAAATCCGCCATTAGAGATAAAGTTAAGTACTTCATCATCACCTAATTCATCTGGCGTTTCGTCAAATACGTTATCAGCACCAACCGATACAGCAAACGTATCGTTAATTTGGTAAGTCACGT
>NZ_JBEOOL010000985.1:0-243 GCF_040309225.1 Pseudoalteromonas sp. GW168-MNA-CIBAN-0100
ATCAAAACGAGGATCTAAAAAGAAGGTATTACCGGTTTCGCGGTGTAATGTGGCTTCGCGGTATTTTACGCCGGTTTTAATGGTTGTTAAAAAGCCCCAATCGGTGTAAAAATCTAGATCGCCTTGGTAGTAACTTTCTTCAAGCTCGCTGCGTACAAAGCTTGAGTTTGATGAACCCGGATCGCGCCCACCGCCTACGCCACTGAGTAAATTAGCCAGTGTATTTGGGTCTATATTGAGGGT
>NZ_JBEOOL010000986.1:0-242 GCF_040309225.1 Pseudoalteromonas sp. GW168-MNA-CIBAN-0100
TAAATTAAGGCATCACTTTTAAATGATGCCTTTAGCTTATTACTCAATGGTTGTACTTTGCTTACTCTTTAATACCCATTAAATCGAGCATAAATGCATAGTTTAGCGCGGTATCTTCTAAGCGCTTAAAGCGCCCTGATGCACCGCCATGCCCTGCTTCCATATCAATTTTAAACAGTAACTTATTGTCATCTGTTTTATAGTCACGCAGCTTAGCAACCCACTTTGCTGGCTCAAAATAC
>NZ_JBEOOL010000987.1:0-242 GCF_040309225.1 Pseudoalteromonas sp. GW168-MNA-CIBAN-0100
GGTTTACTTAAATGGGTTTTGACTGTAAAACTTAAGCTAGATAACAAAGTGTAAAATATTTACCCCGTAAATTAGCACACTAAAATAAAGGTTAATTTATGTCTTGGTATTCTATTTTACCGCCGTTAATCGCCATTGCTGTCGTATTTTGGCGCAAAGAGGTCATTATGGCGCTGTTGCTTGCAGTGGCTTCGTCAGAGTTTTTACTCGCATTACAGGGGGAGGGCAGTAGTGTATTTAAT
>NZ_JBEOOL010000988.1:0-242 GCF_040309225.1 Pseudoalteromonas sp. GW168-MNA-CIBAN-0100
TTTGCGTTTGAAGTAGCCACCAACACTACACCTTGTTTAAATAACGCATCAAACAGCCGGGCCATAATCATAGCGTCGCCAATATCGCTAACAAAAAACTCATCAAAACATAGCACCCGAATATTTTTGGCCCAATTTTTAGCTATAATTATTAACGGATCTTTTTGCCCTTGTAACTGCCCTAACTGCTGGTGTACCTGCGCTATAAAGTGATGAAAATGCAGCCGCTGCTTTTTACTTAT
>NZ_JBEOOL010000989.1:0-242 GCF_040309225.1 Pseudoalteromonas sp. GW168-MNA-CIBAN-0100
TCAATAAAGCGTTTATAACAACATTTAATTGAAAAAGGCAGCCAAGGCTGCCTTTTTCATAACTACTTAGAATTTATAAACTACTTTATGAATTTTTTAAATGGTTCATCAACTGGCGTATCTGCAAGGTGGTTAGTGTAGTTACTCATTACTTTTTGCGATAAGCCTACAATAATTTCAAGCAGTTGTTGCTTGCCATAACCCGCTGCAAAAAACTTTTCAATCTGCTCATCACTTATCAC
>NZ_JBEOOL010000990.1:0-242 GCF_040309225.1 Pseudoalteromonas sp. GW168-MNA-CIBAN-0100
CTCCATGACATCACGTTCAATCCACTCTAGGTCACCACCCATTTCGGCGCTAACAATATCATCTGACGACGATTCAGCTAATTGTGCAAAATCAGCACCCGCATTAAGCTGTGCTAATAAAGACTCAGCTTTCGCTTTTGCCGCATCGTCATCTTCACTGTTATCAATTAAGATGTGTGATACACGACGTTTTTCAGGCTCAACATACTGCGCTTTACTCTGCTCATAATATGCTTTTACAT
>NZ_JBEOOL010000991.1:0-242 GCF_040309225.1 Pseudoalteromonas sp. GW168-MNA-CIBAN-0100
GTTTAAGATCGCTCTGCTGGGCGGTTGCTATGGATGTAGGCGCAAAAGAATAATAAACAGAGTTAATTTTTTCAGATGTAAACTGCTCATCGATCTCTATCGTATTAGCGGCTGCTAAACCAGCAAAAAGGATAGTTAATAAGCTTAATAACACCCCAATAACTTTCATTACTTAGCTTTTAAACCAAAAACATTATAAAAGTTTAGAGTAGTTTGCTGCGCTATTGCCTCAGGAGTAAGGT
>NZ_JBEOOL010000992.1:0-242 GCF_040309225.1 Pseudoalteromonas sp. GW168-MNA-CIBAN-0100
CTAGTAGACCCTTTAATTTATGCAGGAAATTACCAGGATGTTATTCGCATAGAAATGACGCCATCTGCAGTCTCTGGTGGTGTGCGGTAAACCATTAATTATTAAACATAAACATATATCACATGGAAAAGGAATATAACAATGAAAAAGTTAATCGTATTATCAGCAATCGCAGCACTTACATCAGGTGCAGCACTAGCAGACAGCATAAACTTAGGTGCGGCTGTACAGTCTGTGTGTGG
>NZ_JBEOOL010000993.1:0-242 GCF_040309225.1 Pseudoalteromonas sp. GW168-MNA-CIBAN-0100
GTACCCTTCCTGTTTCTGGGTCTAAATATGGCTTACCTTTATGATAAATTGCATAAGCTTGGTGTAACTTTAAATCGCCTTTAACGTATAAAATATGCCCTAACGTTTGTGTTTTCGTGTTCTCGTTTGCCCCTAAAATATAAGGTTTAGCTTTTATATCGTCGCTATTTATAGCTTGCTCATAAGTTATATAAGGTCTGATCATTTCTAGTGGCAAGGTGGTAATTGAATTTTTGCCTTTA
>NZ_JBEOOL010000994.1:0-242 GCF_040309225.1 Pseudoalteromonas sp. GW168-MNA-CIBAN-0100
CAGCAATAGCACTATAATTACAATGGCAATCGCTTCAACTAGGCTAACAATAAAGCCGTTTACCGATTTTTCTACTTCGTTTGGTTGATTATAAACGGCATTAATTTTAATTCCGTGTGGGCGCTGGTACTCTAATGACGCAAGGTGTGCGTCAATGTCGTTACCTATATCAACCACATTAACGCCCGACATAAACGACACGCCAATTAACAATGCTTGTTGTTGGTTGTAACGAATAATAT
>NZ_JBEOOL010000995.1:0-242 GCF_040309225.1 Pseudoalteromonas sp. GW168-MNA-CIBAN-0100
GAATAAATCAGGGTTTTTAGTTGCAAAGCCCGGATCGTTTACCAGCATTACTACCGTTTTGCCTTTAACATCTAAGCCTTCGTAATCGTTCCAGTTATACTCTGGTGCATTAACGCCGTAACCAACAAATACGAGCTCAGAGTTTTCAATTGCTTGGTTTTCGCTAATGCGACTACTGCCCATTACCATGTCTGTTTTGTATTGGTAGTTTTTACCACCAATTTTTGATACCAGGTCTGAGT
>NZ_JBEOOL010000996.1:0-242 GCF_040309225.1 Pseudoalteromonas sp. GW168-MNA-CIBAN-0100
GTATTAAATCTATAGATAGAATTTAATAGGCGAAACTTAAATAAAACTTAAGGTAAATTAATTTTTTAAAAAATTTAATTTAGACTGGCTATCACGGTTTTATTTCGGCCCGTTTCTTTTGCATGATAGAGCGCTTTGTCAGCACATTTGTATACTTGATCAATATCATCACTGTGCTGCGGCCATGTAGCAATGCCGATGGAGACATTTATACAACCAACTTTGGCCATCGGTGTATTCGC
>NZ_JBEOOL010000997.1:0-242 GCF_040309225.1 Pseudoalteromonas sp. GW168-MNA-CIBAN-0100
CATAAAGTCTCTGGAGCGCACCACAACGATTTTTTTGTACTTTTTTAACTCCAATACTTGATGCAGCGCCGAAGCAACTGCTAAAAAAGTTTTTCCGGAGCCAGCAGGGCCAAGGATGATATTTAAGTCATAATATGGATCTGTTAATTGGCTTAAAGCTACTGCCTGACGCTGATTTTTAGGCAAAATGCCCCATACTTTTTCTTGTTTACGAGGCAATAACTTTGTGAATACCTCAGTAT
>NZ_JBEOOL010000998.1:0-242 GCF_040309225.1 Pseudoalteromonas sp. GW168-MNA-CIBAN-0100
GTGCAGTTTAGATCATTTGCACGCTCTTCAGTCATGAAACGATTAGATTTATCTATGAATTTCCCCACACCGATATCTGCTAATTGAATTAATCGAACTGAACCATCTGGGTTTTGATCTTTGCTTTCAATCCAGTTTCCATCAGAAAACACGCCTTCTTTTGAAATCAAATCTTTAAACTTTTTCAATTTGATCTTCACAGCATTTTCTCCAACGCTTTTAGGTCGTCAAGAATTTCATTT
>NZ_JBEOOL010000999.1:0-242 GCF_040309225.1 Pseudoalteromonas sp. GW168-MNA-CIBAN-0100
CTTCGCAGTAACGCACGGCGATAATGTAAATTAAACAAACACCATGCAACCGGCCCAAGTAAACCCGCTAACAACAGCCAACGCTTAACCGGCATGCCCTTTTTAATCGCCTCTAAATACATAATCGCTATAAACACTGCGCTTAATAAAACAAAAATCAAAGCAATACCTAAACCTGTAAACACAAGCCGCGTATTTTAACCATAAAATGACTGTTTTTAAAGCTATGCACTTACTATTTG
>NZ_JBEOOL010001000.1:0-242 GCF_040309225.1 Pseudoalteromonas sp. GW168-MNA-CIBAN-0100
GTTTAAAGCAGCGCGAGCAAAGTGCCCGTGTTAAACAAATTTTAGAACACCATAACCAAGAAGCAATACGTGGTGAGCGTACTTTTAACTTTACTTACGAAAACAAAGTAAAGAGCATTGAAGTAAACGAAAGAACGCAAAAAGCGTTATCGGGTGGTCGCTTAGCTATTTGTGTGCTCGAAGGCCGATTTTACGTATTAGAAGACGAACCGGCACGTAAAGTAGCTGAAGTAGATGAACAT
>NZ_JBEOOL010001001.1:0-242 GCF_040309225.1 Pseudoalteromonas sp. GW168-MNA-CIBAN-0100
GTGTTCACCTTAAAGAGGCTGCGAAATTTAAAGCCATTAAACATATTGTGTTAGTCGCCTCAGGCAAAGGCGGGGTAGGCAAATCTACTACGGCTGTAAATCTTGCGGGCTCGCTTAAAAATGAAGGCGCAAAAGTAGGCATACTAGATGCCGACATTTACGGTCCGTCAATTCCTATGTTGTTAGGATTAGTTGGCAGTGAGCCGGTTACAAAAGACAATAAACAATTACAACCGTTTGAT
>NZ_JBEOOL010001002.1:0-242 GCF_040309225.1 Pseudoalteromonas sp. GW168-MNA-CIBAN-0100
GGTAATAGTGACTCAACTGGCTTAGTGGTATCTACAATGGCATTAACAAACGATGAGTTAGCACCATTTTCTAATAAACGGCGTACTAAGTAAGCCAGCAGGTCTTCGTGTTGGCCCACTGGTGCGTATACGCGGCACTGAATTTTTTCCTCGGTAACAATTTGGTCAAATAAAGATTCGCCCATACCGTGTAAACGTTGGAATTCAAAACCGGTGTTATCACCTTTAGCCACTTCTAATAT
>NZ_JBEOOL010001003.1:0-242 GCF_040309225.1 Pseudoalteromonas sp. GW168-MNA-CIBAN-0100
CGCTGGCATAATGATTATTGTGTCGCTTTTATTGCAAACTTATCACGATCCTAAGTGGATTTACTTTACAGCTTTTATCGCAGTAAATTTAATTCAATCAGCTTTTACTAGCTGGTGCCCAATGATCACTCTATTACGCAAACTTGGCTTTAAGGAATAAACACCATGCTTACCCCTATTCCCGATTTACTAAAAATAATTACTCCTAATCAGCGCCGTATTGATGCCGAACAAGCAAAGAA
>NZ_JBEOOL010001004.1:0-242 GCF_040309225.1 Pseudoalteromonas sp. GW168-MNA-CIBAN-0100
CTATTACATTGCCATTAGCATACCTTGTAGGGGTTACAGCATCATCTTCATAAACAATCTCTTCTTTGTAACTATCGATATCAGTAATAACTAATGATTTAATCCTAATGAAATCGATGAACTTTTCAAATGTTTGTGAATAAGCACCGACCTCAACCATTGAAATGTTTTGAGACAATAACGGAGTTTCGTCAGAGACACTAAACTCACGGTCAACCTTTTTCATCATAGCAGGGATTAAT
>NZ_JBEOOL010001005.1:0-242 GCF_040309225.1 Pseudoalteromonas sp. GW168-MNA-CIBAN-0100
TTTCCAGTAAATTCCACCGTGTTTTCGTTGTCCAAAAGTGTGTTCTAACTTACCTCGGCTTGGCCAGTTAAGCTTGCCTTTGCTGTTATTGAGGCCGAGTAATTCAACTTTTTTATTTTTTTCTTTCTCTAACTCTTCAATAGTTGTGATCAGCGTTTGTTGGTTTTCTTTTAAATAGTTAATTGAGCTTTTAGTGTTATTTAGCTGTGCCTGTAAATTTTTTAAATTGGCTTGGCGTTCAC
>NZ_JBEOOL010001006.1:0-242 GCF_040309225.1 Pseudoalteromonas sp. GW168-MNA-CIBAN-0100
GAGCAGACATAACTAAAGTAGAAATAAACACTAGGCTCATTAAAATCACTAATAAAATGAGCGCGTTTTCTACCACTTTATGTTTTCCGCTGTACAGTAAAAATGCGCTAATAAAAGCAATGAGCGGCGTCCATATTTGCGCATTTATTGTCGGAAATATCTTTATTAAACCCATGCTAGCGCCACTAAGGTTACCCGCTTCATAGGCGGCGCTGCCCACGCCAATGGCGCTTATTACCAAA
>NZ_JBEOOL010001007.1:0-242 GCF_040309225.1 Pseudoalteromonas sp. GW168-MNA-CIBAN-0100
CTTAATGACTGGAGTAGATGCTTTAATTGCCAAAGGTTTTATTGATGAGTCTAAATTGTTTGTTACCGGTGGCTCTGGTGGCGGCGTACTTACCGCGTGGATAGTTGGCCATACCGACCGTTTTGCCGCAGCCGTGGTTGCTAAACCTGTAATTAACTGGATCAGTTTTGTACTAACTGCCGACTTTTACCCGTTCTTTGCTGACTATTGGTTTCCGGGTAAGCCGTGGGATCATATAGAAC
>NZ_JBEOOL010001008.1:0-241 GCF_040309225.1 Pseudoalteromonas sp. GW168-MNA-CIBAN-0100
CTATTATATTTAATGCTAAGCCCTAAAACTAAGCCCGCAAAGTATTGTTTATTAATTTGACGAGTTATTCAATCCGCAGTGCCATACAGTCACTATGGCCATTAATAATCATGCTTTTATCGACTCGCACACCCGCACCAGAATATTTTCCTGCTGTGGTAAAACTGCATATTTGTACAAAGTAATCGTCTACTTTTGGTAGCGCAAATAATTGCTGATATATTTGCTCTTGGGATGCAAA
>NZ_JBEOOL010001009.1:0-241 GCF_040309225.1 Pseudoalteromonas sp. GW168-MNA-CIBAN-0100
GTGTGCTCCTATCCTCTGTGGTAAATAAATTTTTAAGAGCTTATTGTAATGCCCAGGTCCGGTTGTCAGATCCCTGCAACCAGTTAACTTTCTCCTAAAACCTTTATTTTTGAACCACAGAGAACACCGAGGCGCTTCGCGCTGCACTGAGAAAAAGCTTCAATTTTGGAAATCTAATAACTAACAACAGTTCTTTAACCTTTGTCTTTAATCACTTTCTCTGTGTGCTCTGTGCCCTCTG
>NZ_JBEOOL010001010.1:0-241 GCF_040309225.1 Pseudoalteromonas sp. GW168-MNA-CIBAN-0100
TTATAACGGTAAATTAAAATTAGAGGGCAAACTAGGTCTGCCCTTAATAGATATTGTTTGGCTATGTTAAGCGCTTACAACACTGGCTACTGCTTTTTCAAAGCGTGCCATACCTTCACGAATGTCGGCTTCTGGGATAACTAATGATGGTGTAAAACGAACCACGTCAGCACCGGCAACTAATGACATAAGACCGTGCTCAGTACCTGCCACTAAAAACTCTTTTGCACGACCTTTGTAT
>NZ_JBEOOL010001011.1:0-241 GCF_040309225.1 Pseudoalteromonas sp. GW168-MNA-CIBAN-0100
TAATAAAAAATGTGCCTGAAAGTAGGCGATTAAGCTGGAAAAAATAAATATTTAACTTGAGGATAACACAAAGGATTATTACTAATATCAACGTGGTACGTACAAATAAACAGAACTTCTTTCAAACTAATATTCATTAACGGGTTATTACTAACCCATTAAATTAAACAATTTAGATGCAAACAATATTTTCAGCTTGCGGGCCTTTTTGACCTTGTGTAACAGTAAATTGTACACGTTG
>NZ_JBEOOL010001012.1:0-241 GCF_040309225.1 Pseudoalteromonas sp. GW168-MNA-CIBAN-0100
GCCTAGCATAGTTTTAACGTCGGTATGTAAGTAGCCTGCGCTGGCAAGTTCACGCATTAAAAAGCCCATACCACCGGCTGCTTGAAAATGATTTACATCAGCAGAGCCATTAGGGTAAATGCGCGTTAATAGTGGAACCTCAGCTGATAAATCAGACATATCTTTCCACGTTATTTGAATACCTGCCGCTTTGGCAATAGCCACAAGGTGAATGGCGTGGTTAGTAGAGCCACCGGTAGAT
>NZ_JBEOOL010001013.1:0-241 GCF_040309225.1 Pseudoalteromonas sp. GW168-MNA-CIBAN-0100
CGTCCTGCTCCTATCAGCCCTAAAGAAGCTGAGCGCATTCTTAATCGCCTACAAGAAAATGCTGAAGCACCTAAACCTGCTACCTTATTTGAACCAGGTGAAGTTGTTCGTGTTACTGACGGTCCATTTGCTGACTTTAGCGGTGTTGTTGAAGAAGTTGACTACGAAAAGAGCCGCGTTAAAGTGTCGGTACTTATTTTTGGTCGTTCTACACCGGTTGAACTTGAATTTGGTCAAGTTG
>NZ_JBEOOL010001014.1:0-241 GCF_040309225.1 Pseudoalteromonas sp. GW168-MNA-CIBAN-0100
TTACCAACCTATGGCAGACGCTATTGCACATCGAGCCGACCTAGATTATGTATTAAGTGAAATAGCAGGCGAAATAAACTCAGGTCATATTTATGTTAACTCGGGCGATATGCCAACATCTCCTCGTTTACAGCATGGCTTATTGGGCGCAGAAATTAGCGCGCATAAATCAGGCTTTGTAAAAATAGAGACTATTTTTAAAGGCGAAAACTGGCACGAAAACTTTCGCTCACCGCTAAAC
>NZ_JBEOOL010001015.1:0-241 GCF_040309225.1 Pseudoalteromonas sp. GW168-MNA-CIBAN-0100
TACCTGCCCTACTATTGTGTCGACCATGCAAGCTATTGAAAATAAGCTTAGTAATGAAGAAAAAAACAATGTTGGATTTATATTAGTCTCGCTTACCCCTGATACAGACACCCCGACGGTATTACAAAGCTTTGCCCAAAGCAGAAAGCTAAGTGCACATAATTGGAGCTTATTAACAGGCTCAGCCGATGATGTGCGCAGCTTAGCTGCAGCATTAAACATTAAGTATCAAAATATAGGG
>NZ_JBEOOL010001016.1:0-241 GCF_040309225.1 Pseudoalteromonas sp. GW168-MNA-CIBAN-0100
GGGGAATAGCCAGAGATTCGCGATATTTTGCAATTGTCCGTCTAGCTACTTTAATTCCTTGCTCAGCCAATATATCTGCAATCTTGCTATCACTCAATGGTTTGGCTAAGTTTTCTGCAGCTATCAACTTTTTAATCAGGGCACGTATGGCAGTTGATGAACATTCGCCACCATTTTCGGTGCTTACATGGCTTGAAAAAAAGTACTTAAGCTCAAAAATGCCACGTGGAGTGTGCATATC
>NZ_JBEOOL010001017.1:0-241 GCF_040309225.1 Pseudoalteromonas sp. GW168-MNA-CIBAN-0100
GTATAACCCACTAAAAAGCCAAGCGTTTCGGCATCGTTTTTCCAAGAATATAAACCGGTTAGTTGTGGCTCACTGTTTTGCGTTACGTCACTGTATGTCCCTTCAACATTGAGCACTCCAGAATTTGCCTCCATGCTGAGCGGCTTACGGCTATGCATTAATACTGTGCCACCTACACCGCCTTCATCTAAACGCGCTTCGGGCGATTTATATACCTCAACACTGGCTATCATGGCTGAAG
>NZ_JBEOOL010001018.1:0-241 GCF_040309225.1 Pseudoalteromonas sp. GW168-MNA-CIBAN-0100
TTGATAAACTTATCCAAACCCTCATCCTAGCTAGCCCTACTCGAGTTGTTTTGTACCTTACTGAAAGCTGCCGTGCGTAACTGACTTTAGTAAAAAAGGTGCGCTGGTCGCGCTCAAAGCTTTTAAGTGATTCATCTTGGTAACCTTTATCTGAATACCCTAACTAAAATAATGTTTGCGCATTAATTTTGTACGAATAAACGAGTTGGCTGCCGTAATCTTTATTAGTTTGGTTCACTTG
>NZ_JBEOOL010001019.1:0-241 GCF_040309225.1 Pseudoalteromonas sp. GW168-MNA-CIBAN-0100
CGCAAACTCTTACCGCTCGCACACTTGTTATTGCCACCGGTGCTCGCCCGTTTGTACCGCCACTGCCAGGTATTGAAGAAACCGGTTACGTTACCAGCGATACTTTATGGAGCAAATTTGCAGAGCTCGACGAAGCGCCCAAAAAACTGGTTGTTTTAGGTGGCGGCCCGATTGGTTGTGAGCTTGCAGAAAGCTTTGCCAGTTTAGGCTCAAGTGTGACGCAAGTTGAAATGACTCAGCG
>NZ_JBEOOL010001020.1:0-241 GCF_040309225.1 Pseudoalteromonas sp. GW168-MNA-CIBAN-0100
AGTCATCTTGATGAGGCCATTGGTAAAAGCGTTGCAGGTAATAGCAGCAAACTGCACTTAGTGGTCGATGCTTGTGGCAACCCTATACATGTTGAGCTGTCAGGTGGGCAAGTACATGACTCTAAGATGGCAAAGGCGTTGATATGTAGCACCATTAACAACCAGACTAAAGCGGTGATTGCAGACAGGGGCTACGATAGTAGCTATATTAGAGAGTGTATCTTCAAGCACTGTGCTCAGT
>NZ_JBEOOL010001021.1:0-240 GCF_040309225.1 Pseudoalteromonas sp. GW168-MNA-CIBAN-0100
CTTTGTGGCATAGCACCATCAACCCAGGCGCCAACTGCAGTGGCGGTTCCACGTTCGATATTTCTGGCAAAACCAGACGGTATTTCCAATACTAAAGCAAGCTCGCCGCTGCGCATCCTGCTATCAAGCTCTGCATAATCTTTTATCGGTTCCTGTGCTAAAAAATATCGGGAGCCCGATAAGCTAAGAGTATAATTCTGGCTTAATACGGTCTGATCCCGGTCCAGCACGGCGTAGCGT
>NZ_JBEOOL010001022.1:0-240 GCF_040309225.1 Pseudoalteromonas sp. GW168-MNA-CIBAN-0100
TTAATAAATCGTTTTCAAGCGCATAATTAATCGCCCCCTCAATATCACGCGTAGCGGGCACCTTCCCTTGACGCTGCCATTGTTTTAGATCTTTAAATTGTGTTTGCATATCATGCATTGCTAAAAATGCACTTTCCATTACACCCGTACCCGCGTTTTCATCCACATAACAGAAATGCGTTAAACGGTTTCTAAACACACCTGGTTGAGTCATATGTTTACAAATACTTTGTGCAATGG
>NZ_JBEOOL010001023.1:0-240 GCF_040309225.1 Pseudoalteromonas sp. GW168-MNA-CIBAN-0100
GGATAATTGAATTATTTTAATTTTTAATTGCTTTTCTTCTAAGCTGAAATGAAATATTATCGTTTAACTCGAGCCAACTAAAGTCCTTATTCCAAGCCTGCTTAAAGCTTTCTCCGCCTTGCGAATTATCCAGGATTTCTTTTAAGTCAAATATTTTGGAGAAATTATCTTCGTTTACGTCGTAACTTGACCACCCCCTAACTCCCAAGTCAATATGCCCTAGAAAGCTCGATTTAAACT
>NZ_JBEOOL010001024.1:0-240 GCF_040309225.1 Pseudoalteromonas sp. GW168-MNA-CIBAN-0100
CTTTAAAAGTTAAAACCATCTATTATAGCAAGCCTCACCGCATTAATTATGCAAGGTGGGGCTTGTTTTTATAATTTATTCTATTAATAAACCTTGTAAAAAGTAGGTAAGGTAAGAAATGACTTCTGAAAAACCACGTAAATATTCACAAAAAATTGTAGATGGTAGCGCTCAGGCTCCTAGTCGTTCTATGTTACGAGCGGTAGGTTTTAATGATGACGATTTTAAAAAGTCTCAAGT
>NZ_JBEOOL010001025.1:0-240 GCF_040309225.1 Pseudoalteromonas sp. GW168-MNA-CIBAN-0100
GCATAGAGTGCTGGCACATGTGCGCGCGAGTAAATCGCTAAAGCCAGGCAACGAAGTAATTCTTGAAGGCAAGGCAAAAGCAACCATGGTTGCGCGTCACGATACCTTATTTGAGCTGGAGTTTGAGCATAGCCAAAACGTACTCGATATATTAAATGATATTGGCCATATGCCATTACCGCCGTATATAGATCGCCCTGATAACGAAGCCGATCGTGAGCGTTATCAAACCGTGTACGG
>NZ_JBEOOL010001026.1:0-240 GCF_040309225.1 Pseudoalteromonas sp. GW168-MNA-CIBAN-0100
GTTATAGGTAAAAATGTAAAATTACAACCTGCGGCAATTACCCACGGTGGTTTAACAGTAACGATTGCTGAGCAACAAAATGTGGCGCAGCCAAATCCTTTAGCAGAGGGTGAAACCGTGGTTACTCAGCAAAGTATTATTGATGTTGATCAGGATGACTCACGCGCTTTTGTATTTAACCCAGGTGTCAGCCTTGATGATTTAGTTCGTGCTATTAATGAAGTTGGCGCTGCCCCTGGC
>NZ_JBEOOL010001027.1:0-240 GCF_040309225.1 Pseudoalteromonas sp. GW168-MNA-CIBAN-0100
TGCTGACGCAGCGCCGGTAATACGCGTCGCCTTCGGGCGTCGGCCGCAGCGCGCGCGTCGTGCGCACCAGCAGCGGCATGCCGAGCGCCGCTTCGAGCTCCTGCACGGTGCGCGTGGCGGTGGCGCGCGAAATGCCGAGCGCCTGCGCCGCGCGCGTAAAACTGTTCATTTCGACGATGCGCGTGAAGATGCGCATCGCGCGGATCGGATTGTCCACCGGACACCTCTGCATGGTTGCAC
>NZ_JBEOOL010001028.1:0-240 GCF_040309225.1 Pseudoalteromonas sp. GW168-MNA-CIBAN-0100
GGCATGCAGCGCTTTATACTGCTCATCGTCAAGCACTGATAGCATCAGTAAAATAGCGTCACCACCATAAATACGTGCCATGTAAACTTGGTATTCATCAATAAAAAAGTCTTTACAAATAAGTGGCTGCTCTACTTGGCTGCGCACAAACTCAAGGTAATCAAAGCTACCCTGAAAGTACTTTTCGTCAGTTAATACACTCATACAAGTGGCATACTGCTTGTACGCTTGGGTGATTTC
>NZ_JBEOOL010001029.1:0-240 GCF_040309225.1 Pseudoalteromonas sp. GW168-MNA-CIBAN-0100
CAAACGCCAGCAAGCTGGCTGGACTCGCTGACGCTCGCCTGTGTTGGCGGCGTTATAGGGCTTTCAGCCAAGGAGAATAAAGATGACTCGAGGAGTTATAGCCGCCCCCGCCATTATCAGTATCCATGGTGATGGTTTTACTATGGAGAGAGGGTTATCTCCTCAGGAGATTCGTTATTACGCACTTTATTGGGATAAAGTAGTAATACCAGGTAGCAATCTAGTTTATGTTGGTTTACC
>NZ_JBEOOL010001030.1:0-239 GCF_040309225.1 Pseudoalteromonas sp. GW168-MNA-CIBAN-0100
TACTTTTGAAAACTCTTGATAAATACAATGTATCTATCAGAATTTTATTATCAGCTTTTCCAAATTTTTAAAGAGCAAGAGATGTAAAAACTTCTCAAAATTAAACACACTCTATTCTCAGGCGGTTAATGGCCTGATAAAGAATATTTATTTTTAAGAAGTAAGTGGTGGAGCTAAGCAGGATCGAACTGCTGACCTCCTGCGTGCAAGGCAGGCGCTCTCCCAGCTGAGCTATAGCC
>NZ_JBEOOL010001031.1:0-239 GCF_040309225.1 Pseudoalteromonas sp. GW168-MNA-CIBAN-0100
CACACGCAAACAATAGCCAAGACACTTTTACCGCGCTCGAGAAACGGCTCATCTCTAGCAGACATATAACCTTAAACTTAACAACAGTTTTAAAGAGATTAAAAACAAAAATCGCCGTAAACAACTATGTTTACAGCGATCTGTTTAGCATTAAATTAAAAAACAATTAATTGGTAGCTAATGTTGATCTATTTTTAACATATTTATATAAGCCAATTAACGACGCTGCAATCCAAAAT
>NZ_JBEOOL010001032.1:0-239 GCF_040309225.1 Pseudoalteromonas sp. GW168-MNA-CIBAN-0100
TGGTTACTCTTACCCCGAGCTGAGGCTCTATAAGCATCACCGGCTCGATAACTTAACCCTTGCACATCTAAATCATGTCCTTTGCCAACGCGTGCCCAGCCCTTGTCTGAAAGCACCACAGTGACCGACTCTGATGGGATTAAATCTTTTTCATTTAACGCTTTTGCTTCTAGGCGTTCAACAACTGGCGAGCGACGGTCGTCGCCATATATTTCAGCCGCCTCTTGAATTTCTTTTTT
>NZ_JBEOOL010001033.1:0-239 GCF_040309225.1 Pseudoalteromonas sp. GW168-MNA-CIBAN-0100
GCGCTACTTTGCGTTCTCAAACATGCTGCTTTCTACTAGCGTATTATGGCTGGCAACTAAGTACTTGTTTGACCGCGGTGCATTCCATTGGATTGCCAGTATTCCTGCAGTAATCGCCACAGCAGTGACGCTTTCATACATTATGACAGCGGCAATTGGTCTTAACTTATCAAGTGATATGGGTAAGCCAATTGGTGCAGTGGTAGCGGTAATTGGTTTTATTACACTTGCCATAGTGC
>NZ_JBEOOL010001034.1:0-239 GCF_040309225.1 Pseudoalteromonas sp. GW168-MNA-CIBAN-0100
GGCTTAGCAAGCCGCCCTATTTTAATTGATCAACTCCAACAAGCCATTACATCTGAGCAAAAGCTCGCCGTAGCCTATTTAGATTTAGATAATTTTAAACCCATTAATGACAAATACGGTCACGAAACCGGTGACTTCGTTTTGAAAACTATTGCCCAAAGACTAAAAAGCACATTACGCAAAGAAGATACACTCGCGCGTATCGGCGGAGATGAGTTTATCCTTTTATTAAGGGGGGC
>NZ_JBEOOL010001035.1:0-239 GCF_040309225.1 Pseudoalteromonas sp. GW168-MNA-CIBAN-0100
GTAGAGTAATTATAAAAATAAACAGCAAAGCCAATGGGCTCGTCGCCATCAAAGCATATAATGCTATGCGCTGTTGCGCCTTCACTAAAAAGGGTATCTAAAATGGCTTGTTCATTAGTTTTAACTGCTTGTGGCTCTTTTTCATAAATAGCGAGCTCATTAATAAAGTGCAAAATGGTTTTTGCATCACTTGCTTGCGCATCACGAATGTCGATTGTGTTTGTCATACTGCTTTAACC
>NZ_JBEOOL010001036.1:0-239 GCF_040309225.1 Pseudoalteromonas sp. GW168-MNA-CIBAN-0100
ATTTGCTGCATGACACGTGAGGTTAACTGCCAAAATATTAGCTAACGCCACAATTATTGTGCCGCCATCGTATAACATTATTTTAGGGGTGCTTACTAAAGCGTGTTTATATTTACTCAGTTTAGCTAATACTTGAGTAATACTATGAGCAGGTTGTTTTGCGGTTAGTAATACGCGCGCTGCAAGTTTGTGGCGTAATTGCCATATTTGGCTTTCGGTACTGGTAAACGCTATTTGTT
>NZ_JBEOOL010001037.1:0-239 GCF_040309225.1 Pseudoalteromonas sp. GW168-MNA-CIBAN-0100
TGCCTCCAGCAATTACCATGAGTTTATATTTTGTTATTTTTGGTAACTTAATAGGCTCACGTATTGGTGATATGGGTGGCTTTAGTTATATGGAGTTTATTGTACCTGGGCTGATAATGATGTCGGTTATTACTAACTCCTATTCTAATGTAGCCTCAAGTTTTTACTCTACTAAATTTCAAAAAAGTATTGAAGAGCTACTTGTAGCCCCAGTGCCAAACTACATTATTGTGCTTGGC
>NZ_JBEOOL010001038.1:0-239 GCF_040309225.1 Pseudoalteromonas sp. GW168-MNA-CIBAN-0100
TGGGAAATGGTAGTTAAGTGAATCATTTACTTCGGTTGCAACGAATCAATTATTGGGCAGTGGCTATCGTCATCATTATTTTGGCATTGTCCTAAATGTTCTTCCAAAGCGTGTTCTAATAACAACAAGTCAGCCATCTTTTTTTGTACTGCGATCAGTTTTTTATTAGCTAATTCTTGTACTTTACTACATGGACTATCGTTTAACGCAAGTAACCCTTCAATCTCATTTAGCGTAAA
>NZ_JBEOOL010001039.1:0-239 GCF_040309225.1 Pseudoalteromonas sp. GW168-MNA-CIBAN-0100
CAATAGCGGTTAATTCATAGCGTTTATTAAGGGTTTTTAAATGACTATTTGCATAGTGCAGCAGTATTTTTAAAGTTTGCGTTTGCGCTAAATTACGCATGGTTTTACCGGTTGCATCGCCTAATACTTTATTAAGTAAATGCCACTGATCAACTTGCGTTTTAAGCGTAGTTAACTCAGCTTGTTTGCCTTTGAGCGTTTTAGCATTTTGGTTGTGTTGCTCAATAGCGGTATTAGTG
>NZ_JBEOOL010001040.1:0-239 GCF_040309225.1 Pseudoalteromonas sp. GW168-MNA-CIBAN-0100
GTTTTCCATACATAATTAAGTTTATTGCCATCGGCATCAATAATATTGCCAAAGGCATCCCAAGACAGAGTATTTAAACCAATAATAATTTTGCACTCAAAACCTGCTGCCGCAATTGTTTCTTTCATAAATAAAGCGTGGTAATGCTCTTCTGGCTCGTCATCTTGAAGAATATGAACTAAACCTTTTACTTCAATTTTTCGCCATGCTTTTACTAAGTCTTTAAATAAGTCTTGGCC
>NZ_JBEOOL010001041.1:0-239 GCF_040309225.1 Pseudoalteromonas sp. GW168-MNA-CIBAN-0100
GTTATATATTAGCGCGAAAGGCTGCGCTTTGCCGTAAGTTAATACCCGTTTCAATATTATTTAAACGAATTGGTATAATACAAAGGTGTTGATATGAATATATTTGTCATTTTAATTAGCTTAGTGATTGCTTTGGTGATCATTATTCCTTTGCTAGAAAAGTACCAAAGTAAAATGGGGCTAGAGGGTGCTACCAAATACAGCAAGTATATTTGGCCATTAGTCATGATATCTTTGGT
>NZ_JBEOOL010001042.1:0-239 GCF_040309225.1 Pseudoalteromonas sp. GW168-MNA-CIBAN-0100
GCTCATGGATCTATCCCTGATGCGGTAGAGGCCACCAAGCAAGGTATTTTTGCCTTTATCACAAAACCCGTTGATAAAGATGAGCTGTTTGACAGCCTAGCCAAAGTCATTGAGATACATGGGGTTAATAATGATGAAGTCGCCCCGCAAAGTAATATTGTCACCCGCAGTGGCGCTATGCTGCATTTGCTGGAGCAAGTGAAACTATTAGGGCCTACACAAGTTAACGTGCTTATTTC
>NZ_JBEOOL010001043.1:0-239 GCF_040309225.1 Pseudoalteromonas sp. GW168-MNA-CIBAN-0100
CCGCAGCTCAACGTCGATCTCGACCGCGTGAAGGCGAAGCAGCTCGGCGTGCCGGTGACCGACGTGTTCAACACGATGCAGGTGTATATGGGTTCGCTGTACGTGAACGACTTCAACCGCTTCGGACGCGTGTACCAGGTGCGCGTGCAGGCCGATGCGCCGTTCCGCCAGCGCGCGGACGACATCCTGCAACTGAAGACGCGCAACGACAAGGGCGAGATGGTGCCGCTGTCGTCGCT
>NZ_JBEOOL010001044.1:0-239 GCF_040309225.1 Pseudoalteromonas sp. GW168-MNA-CIBAN-0100
GTTAACGGCATGGCGCAATTTAAAAGCCAATTAAAAGCAGTAGAAATACGCGGGGTTGAGCCTTCATTAGAGGGGAGCGTGTCGGCTATTAATCAATTTACCAAAGGCAAATTGGTGAGCCAGCTTGGCATTGATGAAGTTATTTTAGGCAAGCAAATAGTTAACCAACTCGATGCCAGCGTGGGCGATAGTATTACCTTACTTATTCCTCAAATAGCTCAGCAAGGGCAGTCATTATT
>NZ_JBEOOL010001045.1:0-239 GCF_040309225.1 Pseudoalteromonas sp. GW168-MNA-CIBAN-0100
GCGCTGCGCGTGCCGGATGTCCGACAGAATCCTCAAAAGCCGCGTCGTCTTGCTTTTCATCGTGTTCTCCCGCCAGTGCGCATCGCGCGAAGCGGATGCGTTGCCTGCAACCAGTGTAGGACGCGTTCGCGTGTCTGGCGGGAGAATGTGGCGGGCGAGCCGCACGCCGAGGGATAGTCCTTACTGCGCGGCGGTGGCGGCCTGCGCCTGCAGCGCTTCTTCGCGGCGCTCGTCGGTGC
>NZ_JBEOOL010001046.1:0-239 GCF_040309225.1 Pseudoalteromonas sp. GW168-MNA-CIBAN-0100
GTCTATAGCCAGTGATACGGTTAGATTCAAACATTTCATCATTGGTAAAGCGCCAATCTAATACCCAATTATCAGAGTTAAACGCTTGATACATTCTAGCAGTAATGCTTCGCTCAGCACTGTAGCGTTTAGATGCCTCTTCTACAGGCCCAGAAAAATTTCCCCAAACTTCAGGGACACCAACAAGCCGTCTGTCTTGTAAATCGAGTAAAGGCACAACAACCGGTAAACCGCGGTGG
>NZ_JBEOOL010001047.1:0-239 GCF_040309225.1 Pseudoalteromonas sp. GW168-MNA-CIBAN-0100
GCGTAAATGTTCAAGCGACTGCATTGCATATGTATCGGTTCCCGAAGCGCCAATATGTAACTCTATTTGATCGCATTGTGAAGGGCGGCTGGCAATCGAAAATGCACGCTTGTCATTTTCGCTCAATACAAGATGCATGTATTGGCCTGCTTCAAACGAAACCGGTTGTTGTGGTTTTAAAATTACTTTATGAACAAATTCTGTAAGTGGGCTGATAGCAACAACTTCAGCTTTTAATG
>NZ_JBEOOL010001048.1:0-239 GCF_040309225.1 Pseudoalteromonas sp. GW168-MNA-CIBAN-0100
GGTTAGAGCTGTCGCATCTGAAGAAGTAGAAGACATTATATTATGTAATAGTTTTGGCAAATACCTTATTTGTTTCGACCCATTAGATGGTTCATCTAATACTGATGTAAATGGTTCATTAGGTACTATTTTTTCTATAACTTCAGCTTCTCCTGCCCAAACAGAAGTTAGTGAAGAAGACTTTTTTTCTACAGGAAGATCAATTATCGCTGCAGGCTATGTTCTATATGGCCCATCGC
>NZ_JBEOOL010001049.1:0-239 GCF_040309225.1 Pseudoalteromonas sp. GW168-MNA-CIBAN-0100
GGCTGTAACCGGTTACATCCCATGTTATTCCTCTAAAGGGTTAGCGTTAGTTGTTTGCTAACCCTGTTTTGGTAAATAAAGTTACTTTGTTTGATACGAGTATAACTTCGATATTTTTCGCATCGTCACCCCAAACGCAGTTGGTATGCAGTGTTTTTTCTACGCAGTTATCAGCGCTTCCTAAAAAAACTTCGACTTCTGATTTATCCATACCAATTTTTATTTTTTCGTAGTTCTCA
>NZ_JBEOOL010001050.1:0-239 GCF_040309225.1 Pseudoalteromonas sp. GW168-MNA-CIBAN-0100
GCTAAAACAGGGTGTAATTATTTTTGTATTAACGTCAAAACGACCATTTGTAATGACTGTGAACATATCGAGAAGCGAACACTTAATTGTTGCACTCGTTGTAGTTCGAGTAATGTTGATCATGCTACACGAGTAATAGGGTATTTAAAACGTGTCTCTGCCTTTAGTAAGGGAAGAAGAGAGGAGCATGCTGATCGGCATTACCACCGAAAGGCACGTGCGATAGCTTAAGACAAAAA
>NZ_JBEOOL010001051.1:0-239 GCF_040309225.1 Pseudoalteromonas sp. GW168-MNA-CIBAN-0100
GGGCTAGGTAATACCTTTAACCCGACTCGTTCGCTTACTAATGTTGAATCGGTTGAAGTACTAAAAGGCCCTGCTACTGGTTTATATGGCATTGTTAGCGCTGGTGGCGTAATAAACCTTATTGAAAAAAAGCCTGAGTTTAACGAAAAACATAAAGTGGGCGTAGAGCTTGGCCAGTGGGATAGCTATGCAGTTTCGATTGATAGCACCAATGCTATAACCGATAATTTAGCCTACAG
>NZ_JBEOOL010001052.1:0-239 GCF_040309225.1 Pseudoalteromonas sp. GW168-MNA-CIBAN-0100
GCTCAAGGTTATGCGCGTCATTTTTACCAAATGTATGGCCTAACTTTAATAGTAAATCAGTTTTTTCAAAGCCAGTGTTGTCATCGCCAACTGGCAGGTCTTTAAACCCATCTGCGCCGTAGGTAAATACTTCAATTAAACCCGCGGTATTGTTTTTTTCTTTGGCAAAATAAGCATGGCCTTTATAGTAGCCATCGCTACCTAAGGCAGCATCAAGCATACCTGTTGAGCTATTAGGC
>NZ_JBEOOL010001054.1:0-239 GCF_040309225.1 Pseudoalteromonas sp. GW168-MNA-CIBAN-0100
CAATACAGTGGTTGAAAATAACACCACGTTAGTTAATTCACCTTTGCCAATTGCCAGCGACGGTAACGATTTAAAAGCGGTATTTGAGCAGCAATGGCTGCCTAAACTAAATGCTTTTAAGCCTGACATGTTATTTATTAGCGCAGGATTTGATGCTCACCTCGAAGATGATATGGCTAGTTTAAAGTTTGTAGAGGAAGATTACCGCTGGCTAACCGAGCAATTAGCCCGCTTTAGTG
>NZ_JBEOOL010001055.1:0-239 GCF_040309225.1 Pseudoalteromonas sp. GW168-MNA-CIBAN-0100
GGACCGTGCGGCCGCGCTCTGCCGCTGCCAGCGCAAGGCGCTCGATCAGGCATACGAGACGGACGCCGGCCGCGCCGCGATCGCTCCGTTCCTCGGCGGCCGCGCGCCGGACGTCGACACTATGCCGGCACGCGTCCTCGACACGATCTTCACCGGCGCGGCCGAGCTGATGCGCGCGAAGAACAATGCCGGCGCATCGAGCGGCAAGATCAACCCGCGCGATTTCGGCAAGGCAACCA
>NZ_JBEOOL010001056.1:0-238 GCF_040309225.1 Pseudoalteromonas sp. GW168-MNA-CIBAN-0100
TTTGGTTTTTGGGTGTAAGTAAACCGGAAAGTCGCTACCTATTGGCACAAAGCCTAACGCTTCCATTGTCTGTGGCGTTTCGCCAATAACAACATAATCGTTGTCATTTGATGCTCTTTTTAGCAGTAAATCACGCACTGCACCACCAACTAGGTAAACCTGCTCCAATGCTTTATCCACGTAACCTCCAAAAACAAATACCAAAACTGCAATTAATGGTACTAATTATACCCAAAAC
>NZ_JBEOOL010001057.1:0-238 GCF_040309225.1 Pseudoalteromonas sp. GW168-MNA-CIBAN-0100
TACATAGACTCGCCAAGTGCTGCAGCATAGTTTTTATGCTCAATACTCCAAAAACCCGATTGTGGATGGAAGTTGCGCGGGGTGTAGTTATCGTCTGGTAATTTAATTAGTGAATGGTGCATATGCACCGTTAACGAATAGGCGTCGGGGCTTATTTCACGCACAAACTTACCCGGTTGAGTACCGGCAAAGGTCAGCACAGCTTCAAGCTCTGTATTATTAATAAATGCTTTAGAGC
>NZ_JBEOOL010001058.1:0-238 GCF_040309225.1 Pseudoalteromonas sp. GW168-MNA-CIBAN-0100
CCTTGATGTTGTACGCGCTATTGCCGCAGCAGAAGATGCGATTGTTGTTCCTGTATGTGCTGCTATTGAATCTGAGCTTTCTGAGCTAGATGAAGAAGACAAGCTTGAGTTTATGGCTGATCTTGGTTTAGAAGAGCCAGGCCTTAACCTTGTTATTCGTGGTGGCTATGAATTACTGCAATTACAAACCTACTTTACAGCAGGCGTAAAAGAAGTACGCGCATGGACTATTCCTGTA
>NZ_JBEOOL010001059.1:0-238 GCF_040309225.1 Pseudoalteromonas sp. GW168-MNA-CIBAN-0100
TGGCTTTAGCCGCTTTATGATGGCTTTGTGCTGCGTAAGCGTCTTGTTGCTTGCGGCTAATGCTATATTTTTCTGCAATGTTTTCAGCGGTAACGCCCATAGGGGTGTTGTCCCATGGGTCTTGTAATGTGGTAGTTAGCTCATCAACTACTGTACTATCACCCATTTTTTGGCCCCAACGATTACTTGCTAGAGTATAGCCTGAGCTACTCATGCTTTCTGCTCCGCCTGCTAAAGC
>NZ_JBEOOL010001060.1:0-238 GCF_040309225.1 Pseudoalteromonas sp. GW168-MNA-CIBAN-0100
TGAATCCAGAAACTCGTCACGACTATTCAGATGAAGCCGTAGCCGCGTCGCTTTCATCGCAAGTGGCCGACAAAGCAACGTCTAAGTTATTTTACGAAGCATAACCATAGCCATAATAATAACTAAGCTATAACTAAGCCTAGGTAAACACAGCCAAATGTCATTTGAATTTATAAATACGCATCTGCAAGCTTGCTTGCACGATGCGCTACTGCGTAAACGCCACCAAGTACAGCAT
>NZ_JBEOOL010001061.1:0-238 GCF_040309225.1 Pseudoalteromonas sp. GW168-MNA-CIBAN-0100
CTATAGTAGAGCAACGAATACTTATACTCCCAAGTTAGGCGTAAAGTATTTTAGTGATGTTTCATCGTGTGGAACGGCAACGGCTATTTCAGTCCCCTGTATGTTTTCACGACTGAACCGCAAAGAATATGATTCTCGGCTTGCTAGTAGTCAAGAAAATGCTCTAGACATTATTCAGCGTAGTGGTGTTGAAGTAACATGGATTGATAATAACAGCAGCTGTAAAGGAGTGTGTGCT
>NZ_JBEOOL010001062.1:0-238 GCF_040309225.1 Pseudoalteromonas sp. GW168-MNA-CIBAN-0100
TAGCAGAGCAACCTGTTGCCGTTTTATTGGAAGACTTTTCAGCCCCGTGTATATTAAAGCAGCACAGTAACGATCAAGACCTATTGCACATAATGCGCTTTGCGCGTAGCGATTTTTCGCGTTGGGATGCACAGCAACAGCTATTTATTAATGCGGTTAAGCGTGGTATTGCAAGCAAAAAACCTGAACCATTAAGTAATGAAATAATAGCAGCATTACAGGTATTAATAGCCAGTAG
>NZ_JBEOOL010001063.1:0-238 GCF_040309225.1 Pseudoalteromonas sp. GW168-MNA-CIBAN-0100
TCTTTATCTTTATAAGTCAGGATTTTATAGGGGTCAAATCCAAGCACGTTCTCATCTCGAATCCCGTCTGCAATGCTGTAGCGGTGCAGTTCATCTCCAAAGATAGTTGAGGTGGTACTAGATTTTTTTTGGTTCTCATCGTGGATAGGAGTTCCTGTAAAACCAAAAAACATCGCTCTAGGAAAGGTCTGCTTAATGGTTGTCAGCATATCGCCAAAAGTAGAGCGGTGCGCTTCAT
>NZ_JBEOOL010001064.1:0-238 GCF_040309225.1 Pseudoalteromonas sp. GW168-MNA-CIBAN-0100
CATGTACGGCTCTAAAACTTGGTGTTTAAAAGTGAGCTTAGTGAAGCGCTACATAAATTACCTCGATTGCTTTTACCAAATAATACCCAAGTCTTGGCCTGATTTGGCGTCGGTCGTTTTATCCACTTCATCATTAATGACTTAACGGAGCAACGATATTTCCGCGCTAGCCATTTTGCTAATTTCCAGAAAACTATACGATCAATTTTACTGTAAACTTTAGCGGTATAATCAGTAT
>NZ_JBEOOL010001065.1:0-238 GCF_040309225.1 Pseudoalteromonas sp. GW168-MNA-CIBAN-0100
TTATCGCCCGCCATATCGCCAGACATGTCACCCATTTCAGTTTGAGCAAACACATGCAGGCTCAATAACGGTGCGCTAATTAATAGTGCACTAGTAAGTACTGTTGATAAGGTTAAATTTCTCATGATACAACCACCTCTCTAAACATACCTGCATCCATATGAAACAGTAAATGACAATGCCAAGCCCAACGACCAACATCATGTGGCGTAGTTAAAAAGCTAATTCTTTGGGCGGG
>NZ_JBEOOL010001066.1:0-238 GCF_040309225.1 Pseudoalteromonas sp. GW168-MNA-CIBAN-0100
GAGCAGGATGATTTTGATTTCTTGTTAATTAACTTCTAGAGAAAAAGATATTTATTAGTAATGATATTTTGCGGTTGTAGCTGTATTTGATTAGTTTAAAAATACTGTCTAGTCATAAATGCTTGGTTTTTCTTGTGTGAATGTAAAGTAAAGACTTAAATTTGGTTACTTTTGTTTTTATTGTTAATGCTGTGTTGACCTTTAACTTCATCTAGGATTATTATAGGAACTTAGCAAG
>NZ_JBEOOL010001067.1:0-238 GCF_040309225.1 Pseudoalteromonas sp. GW168-MNA-CIBAN-0100
GCGAAAATGAATGCAGTTTCAACGCAGGTAACCGACTTTAGCTTTGATTTTAGAAACCTCGACTTAAAAGCTAAATAACCATAACTTTGGTTAAAGAGTCGTTTAGTATCAACCAAAGTCGCAAAGCCACCACAAGGTGGCTTTGTTATACTTGATGAGCAGCTTATTTTTGGAGTTAGCTATGCGCACTGCGATTATTTCTCATCCTCACTGTCGTAAACATAGAATGATTGAAGAT
>NZ_JBEOOL010001068.1:0-238 GCF_040309225.1 Pseudoalteromonas sp. GW168-MNA-CIBAN-0100
GGCTAATATTGGTGCCTTTTTATCTACTGAGCCTGTTTTTGAAATATCGAGTGATCAATGGGGCGACTTTAAAACTATTTTTATCCCGCAGATTGATAAAAATGGCATTACATATTTAACTGCTGCCGAGATAAGCCTTAAAACTATTAATAATAAGTTAGCGCAAAGCGCCTCAACATCGGCTGTTTTAGGCGGCTTTTTTTTAGTTGTTATTATATTGTTGCTAATTATGTATAAC
>NZ_JBEOOL010001069.1:0-237 GCF_040309225.1 Pseudoalteromonas sp. GW168-MNA-CIBAN-0100
GTGCGGTGTTAATCGTTGGCATTTTTGTTTGGTTTAAAATTATAAAATGCGTAAATGTGTTTATTTTCGAATTTAACTGTAATGCTGTTTATTAAGATATAACTACTTACTACTTGAAAAAAGCAGTAGATAACTAGTTAGTAATAAATAATATTTTAATTTAAACAGTTTATTATTGCTGTACGGTTTTGTTTTAATTTTTGTGATTTTGTATAAAGTAATAAATAAGCACCCCAA
>NZ_JBEOOL010001070.1:0-237 GCF_040309225.1 Pseudoalteromonas sp. GW168-MNA-CIBAN-0100
AACTCAAGGTGTATTTGCCCCCCATGCACGTCCCGACTTAAATATACTGCGCCGCCTGGGATTTAGCGGTAACGACGCGCAAGTTATTAATAAAGCTTTTAACGCCGATCCTATTTTATTACGCGCATGTTATTCAGCCTCAGCAATGTGGACAGCAAACGCCGCAACTGTGTCGCCATCGCCCGATACAACCGATGGTAAAGTGCACTTTACCGCTGCAAATTTAAACAATAAGTT
>NZ_JBEOOL010001071.1:0-237 GCF_040309225.1 Pseudoalteromonas sp. GW168-MNA-CIBAN-0100
CATAACGGCGAAAATAAAATGATGAATGCATGGCAACAGCTCATCAATGATGCAGGCAAATTTAAAGATCCACATGACCCAAAAAACAAATCTATTTTGACGCAATCTCGAGATTTACCGAGGGATAAAAAACAAGCTGTTGAAAGTATTACGGGCACTTTAACGAACATGGCTAAAAATGGGCTTGTTAAAAATAGAGATGACATTATCGCGGCCTTGCAAAATGCAGGCTTTGAA
>NZ_JBEOOL010001072.1:0-237 GCF_040309225.1 Pseudoalteromonas sp. GW168-MNA-CIBAN-0100
CGTAGGTATTTATCAATGGATAAACGCTAAATCACAATTCAGCGTTTAAGTATTATCACCTTACAGCACGATAAGGTTAAAGACTGCGATCGGCATCCACCCCAATATGTTCGAGTTCAGATAGGTAAACCGGGGAAGGTTTGTTTGAATGCTAAGGGAGCACGACCCCGATGACAAACAAGCTGGCGGAGCGTTCGTAGTAGTCTGAGATGGGGAAAGCCCATTACATGGCGAAGG
>NZ_JBEOOL010001073.1:0-237 GCF_040309225.1 Pseudoalteromonas sp. GW168-MNA-CIBAN-0100
GTATGAATACCTTGTTGATTAAGTGCGGCTTCTAGCGCGTTTGCTACAGTGCTTTTACCTGAGCCCGAAAATCCGGTAAACCATATAATAGCGCTCTGATGCTTTTTTTGCTCACTACGTTGTGCTTTAGTGGTTGCGTAGTTATGCCAAACAATATTTTCATCCATAGTGAGTTATCTCTTTATGCTGTGCGTGCCGGTATTAAAACGGAAATACTAGCGGGATCAAGGTTAATAC
>NZ_JBEOOL010001074.1:0-237 GCF_040309225.1 Pseudoalteromonas sp. GW168-MNA-CIBAN-0100
CGCTTATCATACGCAAACTTAAACGCTGCGTCTTGCTCAATGCTAAACCGAGTTTGCTGTATTTAATTATTGTAATTTGCAGTTACAAACAAGATATAACCATACTTTTTATATGGATATGCGCTAATCCTTAGTGCAAATGTACACAAAGAGCCCAGATGGAGGTATAATAACCACATAATATTTTTGTAAAAACAGCATAAGAGCCTCCTATATGAGCATTGAACAAGCCTTAGT
>NZ_JBEOOL010001075.1:0-237 GCF_040309225.1 Pseudoalteromonas sp. GW168-MNA-CIBAN-0100
CGTGTACTTAGTTGAAGTAATAATATTAACCTCACAGTTAAATTCGAGATTAATATTATTCAAATACGTAAATACTAACTAAGATGCTTTGCTAAATAGTCGACCAACAACCTTATTTTTGGCGATAAGTGACGATTATGAGGGTATATGGCCCAAATGCCTTCATCAGGCACCCGATAGCTATCTAATAAGGTAATTAGTTCACCACTTTGCAGGTGATTTTGCACGTAGTAATCG
>NZ_JBEOOL010001076.1:0-237 GCF_040309225.1 Pseudoalteromonas sp. GW168-MNA-CIBAN-0100
GGTAAAGCCGATAAACTTAAAAACAGCCCATTTGATAATGAGGGCTCAGCGGCTTTATTTGCACATATTAAAAAATTAAGCCTTGAGCATAACGAGCCAAACGCCTCAGGTAACCCAAGCAACGAGCCTATTTTTGTTTTAGGTATGCCGCGCTCTGGCACCACCTTAGTAGAGCGTATTTTATCAAGCCACAGCGACGTGCAATCAGCAGGGGAGCTGCAAGACTTTGGCTTGTGT
>NZ_JBEOOL010001077.1:0-237 GCF_040309225.1 Pseudoalteromonas sp. GW168-MNA-CIBAN-0100
TATGAGGGTTATCTTCTCTAAATCGCTTTAGTTGCTCTAAATCACTAGTGTTAAATGGTAGGCTTGCTCTGCTTTTTGTATTAAAGCATAAATCAAATGAGACATGATATTTCCTTGTATCTAAAATTAATCCATCAGATATCAAAAAATAACACACTTGAAATGTTGAAATCAAGAATACAGCGTGTTCATGCGATTTTCGTAATGATTGAACTATATGAGAAATAGTATTAATAC
>NZ_JBEOOL010001078.1:0-237 GCF_040309225.1 Pseudoalteromonas sp. GW168-MNA-CIBAN-0100
CACTACAAATGACATTAAATGGTAAGAAGCCTATTGGAACATACTTTCTTCGTTCAGAAGAAACCCTAGGCACAAGTAAATAGTTTCCCTCGGTTGGTTGTCTATTTTCGTCGAATAAATGGGCGTTTACAGCTTTTCTTTGAGTTGCTTTCTTCTTACTGTTTAGTCTGAAGTTTCGAACTTTCTCTACTCTCGAACTAACTTCTTTAACAGTTTCAATTTCTTCAGTAGATACAT
>NZ_JBEOOL010001079.1:0-237 GCF_040309225.1 Pseudoalteromonas sp. GW168-MNA-CIBAN-0100
GGGCACGCAGCCGCAACCTGTTGTTTGATGTTTTGAATTTCAGCAAGTTGAGAATCTGTATATTTTTGTATAAAGAGAACCGATGTTTTTGTACCAGTATGTGGTTTGAAACTATTAGGGTGTAGCCCGACCACTGCCAAAAGTCGCGCTTTTCGTAAAATCCATTCACGAATAAAAGCAAGGGAGGAGTTATTAAACTTACCTTGCGGTAACACAATGGCTGCACGTCCTCCAGGC
>NZ_JBEOOL010001080.1:0-237 GCF_040309225.1 Pseudoalteromonas sp. GW168-MNA-CIBAN-0100
GTATGACTTACAGGCACAGCAGGCTAAACAACAACAGTCTCTAGTGCGATACCGCCGCTTGGCGTTTGTGATTGGTGGCAGCTTAGCGGTTAGCTTTAGTGTTGCTGGTGGTTTTGTTAGTGGAAAATGGCTACAAAACAGCTCATTTAATAGTAATAATGAGCAAGTTAGCACTACAGCAATATTAAAAAATACTAATGCCGATAAAGAACCAACAATAACAACCAAATCGGATAT
>NZ_JBEOOL010001081.1:0-237 GCF_040309225.1 Pseudoalteromonas sp. GW168-MNA-CIBAN-0100
GCCATAAAGCAAGTTGTTATGTTGTTTAAGAGTAATAATATAGGTGATTTTATGGAAAAAGCGACGCATTTACGTTGTCAAAATAATCGAAGCTGGCTTACTAATTTATATAAAAAAATAGTATTTAAAGCCTTTTCATCGATTCAAACAGGGCAAATAACGTTAGTTGATAATAACGAACGCAGTACTTTTGGCGATTTATCGTCAGCTGCAAAAGTAACGATTACTGTTAATAAT
>NZ_JBEOOL010001082.1:0-237 GCF_040309225.1 Pseudoalteromonas sp. GW168-MNA-CIBAN-0100
ATAAATAGCTGTTTATAGCGCCACTTTTTTGGTGTTTTGATAAGGAGGCCAGCCCATCTCTTTACCTGCAAGCATATGTAAATGAATATGATATACGGTTTGGCCACCATGTTCATTGCAATTCATGACCACTCGGTAGCCATCGTCGGCAAAGTTTAGTTGCTTGGCTAATTTAGCCGCTACTACATATAAATTACCTACTAAATGCGAGTTTTCAGGCGTTACATCGTTAATAGT
>NZ_JBEOOL010001083.1:0-237 GCF_040309225.1 Pseudoalteromonas sp. GW168-MNA-CIBAN-0100
TCCTAACCCCACACCGCCCCCCCCCCTCGCTTTTTTTGTATCTACTCCGCAATCACTAACTCAAATATTAACTCGCTAATGCTGCTTTTACTTTATCGCGGTAGCTACGGCTTACTTTAAGCTCTTGACCGTTTTCAAGTACTAATAAATATTCACCACTTACTTGAGTGACCAATTTACTGATTTGTTTAGTATTTACAATTGCACTGCGATGCACGCGTACAAACAACTGCGGAT
>NZ_JBEOOL010001084.1:0-237 GCF_040309225.1 Pseudoalteromonas sp. GW168-MNA-CIBAN-0100
GCCAAATTGTGCGTGAAGTTGATGGCATAGTTTACGATTTACAAGAAGTCCTCAGTAGCATCACCTCGCGGCCTGTTACGGTAGAGCAACACATGTTTATTGATGAGTTTGGTGGTTTGGTTAAAAACCTATTTGATAACGCCGTTTCTTAGCCCGCAACCCTTCTATATTTTCCGGTAGCACGCTTTAAATGCGCTGACGGTTTTACCACCCTTGCATAAATTTAAGTGCCTTGAT
>NZ_JBEOOL010001085.1:0-237 GCF_040309225.1 Pseudoalteromonas sp. GW168-MNA-CIBAN-0100
AATAGCCATTTAGCGGATCGTGTGCTGAGGTTTGATCGGTGACCACATCGTGAGTAACGCCACTTTTAACTAAAGTGCTAAACACATCGGCAGCATTACCAAGTAACCCGACCGAAAGGGCGTCACCTTTTACGCACGCATTCGTTATAAGTTGTAGCGCGTGTTCAAGGTTGTTGGCTTTAATATCTACGTAACCGGTTTTTATTCTAAAATCGATACGGGTTTCATCGCATTCCA
>NZ_JBEOOL010001086.1:0-237 GCF_040309225.1 Pseudoalteromonas sp. GW168-MNA-CIBAN-0100
GTCATACATTAATTGACAGGCTTGGTTAAAGCTTTCATTAACGTATTGTGTAATATCGCTGAGTGCTTGGCGTTCAATCTCTAGAACACGTAACCCTTGGTGAATAAAGTTTAGCGTTGCCATGGGCTATCCTACTTGACTAAAAATATAACCTTGGTAAATCATAAATGCGACGATGAGCAAGCCACCTTCTATCCTATTGATACGTCTTTGACCTCTAAAGTTCAATGACATAGC
>NZ_JBEOOL010001087.1:0-237 GCF_040309225.1 Pseudoalteromonas sp. GW168-MNA-CIBAN-0100
CACATGTTCAATAAGTGTTGTAAATGGGAACAACCAAAAAAACAAAAAGCCGAATAACTACCATTCTTCGGCTTTTTGTCGTTTGTTAGGGTTACTCTTTTTCGATATTATCGAGTCCTTTCGTTCCATCTTTGGCTTTTAACTTATGATGAATAGCGGTTTTAATTAGCATATAACCACTAATGGGCGCCGTGATTAATAAAAATATAGTGATTAATATTTCTTTTACGCTTAAGC
>NZ_JBEOOL010001088.1:0-237 GCF_040309225.1 Pseudoalteromonas sp. GW168-MNA-CIBAN-0100
CGGGGATGAAGTGTAGCTAAACCCGATGCAAAACAACGCCTCGCCCGAGCCTGTTACCGAGCAATTTGCATGAATACGACCACCCACAGAGCGAGTAAGCAAATGCTGCAAAAAGGGTTAGACCAACAACCATTACCCACACTCCAAACAGAGCCAGAAATGCCAATTACACACAGCAACATACGTGGCACAGATTACTACCATTAAGGAATGCAAACATGATAGAAACAATTAATC
>NZ_JBEOOL010001089.1:0-237 GCF_040309225.1 Pseudoalteromonas sp. GW168-MNA-CIBAN-0100
GTTCTACCACGAGTTGAAAGGTTAGCTAGTTGCCATTTTATTGAATATGTTTTATTAACTAGGTCAGCTTTGGTGATAAAAGTTTCATTCAGATCACCGCCATAGAAACTGACAACAGCTAAAAAACGCTCAAAAGAGGTATGGGTCTCGAGTTGATTTCGATTATTGTCAGTGGTTATTATCATGTAACCTGTATATTTAGTTACTTAAAGAGCATGAAAAGACGGTCGTCTACTT
>NZ_JBEOOL010001090.1:0-236 GCF_040309225.1 Pseudoalteromonas sp. GW168-MNA-CIBAN-0100
GATTTGAACCCTAGATGGGCTATAAACCCATGCCGGTTTTCAAGACCGGTGCATTCGACCACTCTGCCATCTCTCCGATACTGCTAAGTTAAAAGTAAGAGTGTACTAATAACTATTTAAATGAATGATACTTTAATTACCACACACTTATTAAATAAGTGGTGGAGAGATAGGGATTTGAACCCTAGATGGGCTATAAACCCATGCCGGTTTTCAAGACCGGTGCATTCGACCAC
>NZ_JBEOOL010001091.1:0-236 GCF_040309225.1 Pseudoalteromonas sp. GW168-MNA-CIBAN-0100
TTTTGATGCGAAAACCAACCCACATCTTTAGGCTCACAATACTCTATTTGGGTTTTGTTAACCCATAAATAAGCTGCACCTGGGCCACCACATAACCATTTAACGCTCGAGCCAATCAGAAAGTCAGCATCGAGTACGCTTAAATCAAGGGGTATAACACCCGCTGATTGAGCACCATCAATTATTGACAAGCTATTGGTTAATTTACTTATAGCTACAATATCGTATACAGGCGC
>NZ_JBEOOL010001092.1:0-236 GCF_040309225.1 Pseudoalteromonas sp. GW168-MNA-CIBAN-0100
CCATTAACCATTTTAATATCGCCTAAATGTTGGCTAAGCGCTGCTTTAATAAGAGGCGACTGTGCACTACCTCCGGTTAAATAAATAACATCAGGCGTAGTATCTGCATCATTTATAGCTTGCTTCGCTAAAGTGACTATTTGGCTAATGCTATCATCTACCGCTAATGCTAAATCACTGACTGAAACATCTTTACTTAATGACGCATCTAAAAAGCTAAGATCGCAGTTATAATT
>NZ_JBEOOL010001093.1:0-236 GCF_040309225.1 Pseudoalteromonas sp. GW168-MNA-CIBAN-0100
GTAAAAAATGCAGCTTGGGCTTGCTCTTTTTGCAGTGGTTTAAACTCCAGCACAAAGTCGCGGTTTAGCGCATTTTGCTCATTTAACTCTATTGAGTATTGTCCAAATGCAGTGTTTTGAATATTTACATTATGAAATTTAGAATTTATATCTACCAGCTCTAAACCTACGTCTATATCTAAGTTTAAATTAAACTGACTACTTGGCTTATCGTCATTTTTTTGCGTGCTATAAAC
>NZ_JBEOOL010001094.1:0-236 GCF_040309225.1 Pseudoalteromonas sp. GW168-MNA-CIBAN-0100
CGACGACACAACACCTGTACAGTACGCTCTACTTCACTATCGCGCCCTATTAATGGGTCAATGTGGCCTTCGAGCGCTTGTACGTTTAAATTAGTGGTAAAACTGTCGAGCTTGCTTGCTTCTTCGCTTTGCACTTCTTGTACGTCTTCGTGAATATCGTCGGTGTCATCGCCTAATTCATCATCGCCTTTGGCAATGCCATGCGAAATAAAATTAACAATATCGAGACGTGATAT
>NZ_JBEOOL010001095.1:0-236 GCF_040309225.1 Pseudoalteromonas sp. GW168-MNA-CIBAN-0100
CGTATAATCGGTGAAGCATGCCATTTTATAGATTTAATGCGCTACTTAGCTGATAGTGAAATTGTAAGTGTGCAAGCTCGAAGAATGGGCGATACGGACTCAGTTGATATTACTGAAGATAAAGCTGCAATTATTCTTGGTTTTGCTGATGGGTCGTTTGGAACTATTCATTACTTAGCAAATGGTGCTGCGAGTTTTCCTAAAGAGAGAGTTGAAGTGTTTGTCGAAGGTAAGGT
>NZ_JBEOOL010001096.1:0-236 GCF_040309225.1 Pseudoalteromonas sp. GW168-MNA-CIBAN-0100
GGTCACCACAACCAAAAATAGCAACCAGCTTACCTTCAAAGTCTACTTCTTCAAGCTCAGGAAAAAAATCATCCCAATCACATTGCGCTTCGCCATAATACCAAGTAGGAATACCAAATAAGATTAAATCAAATTCCGCAATCTCTTCTTTAGAGCTTTTTGCAATATCATGTACAGCTACGAGCTTTTTACCCAATTCTTTTTGGATCATTTTTGCTACGTGTTCTGTATTACCT
>NZ_JBEOOL010001097.1:0-236 GCF_040309225.1 Pseudoalteromonas sp. GW168-MNA-CIBAN-0100
TATAGATAGCGACTATGGTTACGCATACTGGCAGCGCGCCTGTGCGTATGCTTTAACGCATGAGCATGCAGATGCCCTAGCCGATATAAAAATGTCGCTTGAATACTCACCCAACTTACGAAATGAGCTACTTCATGAAAGTGCCTTTGCCAGTCTGCATGATAACGACAGCTTTAATGCGATAGTTTCAAACGAAGCCTAAACTTCGTTGCCTACAGGGAGGGTGGTAAAAAGCG
>NZ_JBEOOL010001098.1:0-236 GCF_040309225.1 Pseudoalteromonas sp. GW168-MNA-CIBAN-0100
TTACGCCCCCACCTTTGAATTGCTGTTATTAGTACGCTTTTTACAAGGCCTAATATTACCAGCGGCATTAACAGCCATGACCAGTTATATTGGCATGAGCTTTAGTGCCGATACTCTGCAAAAAAATATGACAATCTACATTGGTAGCACCATAGTAGGCGGCTATTTTGGGCGCGTTCTGGCAGCCCTTTTTAGTGATATATGGCACTGGCAAAGTTTTTACTACTTTATTGCCA
>NZ_JBEOOL010001099.1:0-236 GCF_040309225.1 Pseudoalteromonas sp. GW168-MNA-CIBAN-0100
GTGCATAAGCACTCAAGTAGTCGTCATTATGTTTTAAAATAATTAAACTACCATAACCTCGAAGCGCATTACCCGCATAAACCACTGTTCCTTGTGCGGCGGCTAAAACGGCAGCCCCTTTTTTATTAGCAATCTGTAAGCCTTTGTAGCCATTTTCCTTGTTCGAAAAGCGTTGTGTTATTTTGCCTTTTGCTGGCCAAAACCACTGCACTTTACTACTCGACAAATGCTTAGAG
>NZ_JBEOOL010001100.1:0-236 GCF_040309225.1 Pseudoalteromonas sp. GW168-MNA-CIBAN-0100
TTACTACGCTGGCACTTTGGGTACAAAAAGCCGAATGGTTTAAAGACTTACGCCAATGGTGGCGTAAAGCCGGTAAGAGTAACCTTAACTTCGACGGCATAAGCGGCGCAACCAAACGAGCTGGATCTTACACCATTAATTGGCAGGGCAATGATTTAGACGGTAACCCAGTAAAACCGGGTAAATACTTACTTAATATTGAAGTGGTACGCGAAGAAGGCGGCCGAGATTACAGC
>NZ_JBEOOL010001101.1:0-236 GCF_040309225.1 Pseudoalteromonas sp. GW168-MNA-CIBAN-0100
CTTTATTAATTTACTAGCACAATCAAAATACAGTAAGCAGCTGTGGTTAGCTTTACCCGCGCAGTGGCAACAAATATGTTTAGAGCATTTTATTCGCGGTGAATTTTTTAATCTAACTGCTGAGCATTCATGGCCATCAATAGTACAAAGTACCGCGACCACTATTGAGCCAAGTAAGCGAATTTACCTAAACGAAAGCTTAGCTACGCTGCTGCAACAACCTGACTATAATGAAT
>NZ_JBEOOL010001102.1:0-236 GCF_040309225.1 Pseudoalteromonas sp. GW168-MNA-CIBAN-0100
CTATAGAACACCTAACATTTGGTTTGATGAAGCAGCACAGTTTGGTTTAGGTGAAGCCCTAGAAATGTTGGCAATAAACAATGTTTTAGGCAATATGAGTCATTTTAATAAAGAGGTGTATGTGTCAATTAACACCTCTCCAGAGCATATACTAAGTGGTGCCGTTGCCAATGCATTAGCTGCTATTTCTGATTGCAGCAATATAGTATTGGAGGTAACCGAACACTCTCCTATTG
>NZ_JBEOOL010001103.1:0-236 GCF_040309225.1 Pseudoalteromonas sp. GW168-MNA-CIBAN-0100
TGATAGGAGTAACCGTGTTCGGCTTATTATTTACCCCGGTATTTTATATGTTAGTAGCCAATAAAAAGCAAAAAGCACAGCAGGTATCACATGATTAAATTAGTGCAAAAAAACCTTAAAACGTCGCTTACCACAAGCGCTATATTAATTGCTGCTATGTTATCGGGTTGCGCCGCTAAAATTGACGCTGCCAGCGAGCAAAACGTGGTTAGTGAGTTTATAGCTAGTGCCAATAT
>NZ_JBEOOL010001104.1:0-236 GCF_040309225.1 Pseudoalteromonas sp. GW168-MNA-CIBAN-0100
ATCAGTGCCTGTGCCAATCGCAAAGCCAACATCGGCTTGTGCTAGTGCCGGTGCATCGTTAATGCCATCGCCCGTCATACCCACTATTTCGCCCTTTGCTTGGCGTTTTATAACTTCATTTACTTTGTCGTCAGGGAGTACTTCTGCAATAAAGTCCTTTATTCCTACTTTTTTAGCAACTGCTTGCGCTGTTGCTTGGTTATCACCTGTGAGCATGACTAAGTGAATGCCTTTAT
>NZ_JBEOOL010001105.1:0-236 GCF_040309225.1 Pseudoalteromonas sp. GW168-MNA-CIBAN-0100
CGTCTAAATCGGCAAGCATGGCCATAACGCTTAAATCTAAATGGGTAAAGCAAGGTACGGCATCAATAATAACGCATTGGGTATCGTCTTTTTGTTTTGCGTATTGCTCAAGTAATCTGCGTTTAAAGTAACTGGCATTAAAGTAAGTTAATGGCGAATTAAAGCGGTAAATAAATACCCCTTGCACGGCTTTTGCTTTATCGGTGGCATCTAAGCTTCTTACCACGCCTTTTATG
>NZ_JBEOOL010001106.1:0-236 GCF_040309225.1 Pseudoalteromonas sp. GW168-MNA-CIBAN-0100
GACAGAATGAGAAAGTATCGTTTATGTTCCATAATATTTTTAGCCATTGTGAATTAACGGTAATCTTACAGGAGTCCAAAAGTCTGCTGTAGATGTCTTCTCATCCATAGCATGTAGAGCTCAATCACGTCTAATCACACCACAAAAGGGAGGACAACAGACGCCTACTGCGACTTACAAATTGATTATTTTAGTCCGACATCATGCATTTATAGATTAATAATGAAGATAATACG
>NZ_JBEOOL010001107.1:0-236 GCF_040309225.1 Pseudoalteromonas sp. GW168-MNA-CIBAN-0100
TGCTTTAACGCCTAGCTTTTTAATTAAAATATCACTAACAAATTGCTCTGCATGCATATTTGCAAATTGCTGATTAAAGCTAATACAAATAACTCGTTCAATACCTAACTCGCTGAGCAGTAGCAGTTTATCTCGTAAGCGAGTTAAACGCGCTGGCGCATTACTTTTAGCAAAAAACTCTTGTGGTTGAGGCTCAAACAACATTACCGTACTAGGTAAATTATTTGCTTTAGCAT
>NZ_JBEOOL010001108.1:0-236 GCF_040309225.1 Pseudoalteromonas sp. GW168-MNA-CIBAN-0100
TTATTGTGCCGCGTATTCACACTGAGCCGCAGGCCTATATTTTACAAAATAAAGATCAGCGTATTATTTTTGTTACCCCATTTGAAGATGACTATTCACTGATTGGCACTACAGATGAAGAATACAGCGACAATATAGCAGATGTAAAAATTAGCGATAAAGAAGTCGATTACTTAATTGGCATTACTAATAATTACTTTAAAAAACAACTTACTCATAACGACATAGTGCATACC
>NZ_JBEOOL010001109.1:0-236 GCF_040309225.1 Pseudoalteromonas sp. GW168-MNA-CIBAN-0100
GCAGATTCCCGCCCTGAAACCTCAAGGTTTCAGGACTGACACCAACACCACACTTTGGGGAACACCTTCTTATTTTTATAATCCCTCTTATTATTGATTTGTCTTTTTTGTTATAACTTTCTAAATTATTTTTATAATCTTTGGCAAAAAGAAGCTGCAAGTAATTGCTTACTTACAGCTAAACTCTAAATGCTTACACTTATTTACTTAAACCAACACTGAAAACGCTCCATGAG
>NZ_JBEOOL010001110.1:0-236 GCF_040309225.1 Pseudoalteromonas sp. GW168-MNA-CIBAN-0100
GTGATGTAGTTGGTGACTTAAACCGTCGCCGCGGCATGATCGAAGGCATGGAAGATGCATTAGGTGGACTGAAGCAAATTAATGCACAGGTTCCCCTTTCTGAAATGTTTGGTTATGCTACTGACTTACGATCTGCAACACAGGGTCGTGCTTCATACTCTATGGAGTTTTTGAAGTACGCCGAAGCATCGAAACATGTTGCAGAGACAATAATTTCAGCTCGCGCTGTAATATGA
>NZ_JBEOOL010001111.1:0-236 GCF_040309225.1 Pseudoalteromonas sp. GW168-MNA-CIBAN-0100
TCTAAAAGCTTAAATAGTATTCCTGAACCTCTATCATCTAATTCTTCATAATTGGTAAATGTGGCGTAATAAACTAAAAGGTATAATATTGATATTGCCGCAGAGCCCATAACGACATATAAAATTTTGTATCTATTACTTCTTTCATCAGAGGCCGTAACATAATAAACAACAAAATAAATTGCACAAACAACCACGGCTGCAGTATGTGTTAATGATGCGATGACACCAAAAAA
>NZ_JBEOOL010001112.1:0-236 GCF_040309225.1 Pseudoalteromonas sp. GW168-MNA-CIBAN-0100
GTATAGGTTTTACCCGTACCGGTCGCCATGACAAGTAACACTCGGTCTTTACCGGATGAAATAGCTTCAATGGTTTTATTAATGGCTTGCAGTTGATAATAACGAGGTTGCTTACCCGTGCCATCATCATGATATTCTTGATTGATAATCGGTAACTGGGTTTGGGTATAACCTTTCCACACGCAGTACTTAGTCCATAATTCTTGTGGTGATGGAAAGTCTTCTAAGCGGATCTC
>NZ_JBEOOL010001113.1:0-236 GCF_040309225.1 Pseudoalteromonas sp. GW168-MNA-CIBAN-0100
CTTGGGTTAATGCTGTTATTTGCGTAGCAACTAGCCGTGAGTTTTCACTCAGTATGGTGAGCTGCCCATTTATCTCGCTCAGCGAGCCTTGCGTTTGCAGTGCCAATTGCCTAACTTCATCTGCCACTACTGCAAAGCCGCGACCATGCTCACCTGCCCTAGCTGATTCTATTGCTGCATTTAGCGCAAGTAAGTTGGTTTGATCTGCAATATTACGTATTACTTCTATAATTTTA
>NZ_JBEOOL010001114.1:0-236 GCF_040309225.1 Pseudoalteromonas sp. GW168-MNA-CIBAN-0100
TAGCAGGGGTGGTAGCAGGTTATAGTTTATCGCTTGCTATGGGCGTGGTGCAATTTGACGCCGTAACTAACACACAGTGGTTAGCTGTGCCTAACTTTGTTTTACCTGAGTTTAAATGGCAAGCCATTTTGTTTATGGTGCCGGTGGCGATTGCTCCCGCTGTTGAGCATATTGGCGACATGATGGCGATTAGCCAAGTTACCAATAAAGATTTTTTGAAAAAACCAGGGCTACAT
>NZ_JBEOOL010001115.1:0-236 GCF_040309225.1 Pseudoalteromonas sp. GW168-MNA-CIBAN-0100
TTTTTGCTACTTTCCCAGCGCTTGCACATATTGGTATGCAATTGTGCGAGCCTATCAAAATTACTCTTCCGTGCCTGTATGTTAATTAATATTTAGCTTATTGGTGTTAAATTTTCTTTTTTTTTGTTTTAAATTTATTTTTTTTAGTTTATTATCTATTTTTTTTATTAATGAAAATTAATTGAAGAGATTTATGAATATACGTTATTTATATTATAGTATTCTCATTTTACTGG
>NZ_JBEOOL010001116.1:0-235 GCF_040309225.1 Pseudoalteromonas sp. GW168-MNA-CIBAN-0100
ACACTGCTTTATACAATACTTAAAATAGTAAGTGGCGTCCCCAAGAGATTAGTACTCTTGATAACGTCGTGCATAGAGAGTGCGGTGTCGCACTGCTTAATACAATACTATAAATAGTAAGTGGCGTCCCCAAGGGGATTCGAACCCCTGTTACCGCCGTGAAAGGGCGGTGTCCTAGGCCTCTAGACGATGGGGACACATAAATGTGTCACTAGGACAACTGAATTTTTAGAGT
>NZ_JBEOOL010001117.1:0-235 GCF_040309225.1 Pseudoalteromonas sp. GW168-MNA-CIBAN-0100
AATTTGGGTCATTATTTTACTTTTAAATCACGGTGAGCGCAGAATAACAATATTATGGATATACAAAAAGCATTAGCGCAGTTTATTACCTTCGGCTCAGAAAAAGACGAGGCTATTGATGTCATTGTATCTGCGGCAGCAGCAAAACAGCCATTATTTACCCTAAGTACGTCAATCATGCTAAATGTGTTTGAGCGTTGTTTACATAATGAAATAGTACTTGATGACTTGGAAC
>NZ_JBEOOL010001118.1:0-235 GCF_040309225.1 Pseudoalteromonas sp. GW168-MNA-CIBAN-0100
ATTTTTAGTATGTATCTTGATTTACAAAGTGCCACCTTTGAGCGCGACCAAGCATTAATTCAAATTGAGCAGCAATACGGCAAACATATGCTCAAATTTTTAACGCAACCTAGTCAATACCAAGCTGCGCTTGATGGCAGCCAATTAGCACCCTACAGCGCAGGCATACCTAAGCTACCAATACCCAAGCAACAAACGCAGCAATCATCCACTGTGCAATCATCATCAGCAATGT
>NZ_JBEOOL010001119.1:0-235 GCF_040309225.1 Pseudoalteromonas sp. GW168-MNA-CIBAN-0100
GGTAAAACACTGTGACGGGTTACCATCGCGCCCTGCTCGGCCTATTTCTTGGCTGTAGTTTTCAATCGATTTAGGTAAGTCGTAATGAATAACAAAGCGAATATCGGCTTTATCTACGCCCATTCCAAAAGCAATCGTAGCCACTACTACATTAATTCTACCACCCATAAAGTCATCTTGAATTTGCCATCTAAGTGTATCTTCAAGCCCAGCATGATACGCCACAGCTTGCAGC
>NZ_JBEOOL010001120.1:0-235 GCF_040309225.1 Pseudoalteromonas sp. GW168-MNA-CIBAN-0100
TGCCCAGTAAAGCATTAAGTAATTTAGGCCAAAGTTAAACAGGGCCAATAATACGAAAAAACCATGATCGACTAAATTAAATCGCATTTTAGGTTTTTTGTATGCCACATATAACCACATTAATAATGCCGCGATTGCAAAACGATAAAATAGCGATAGTTCAACAGCAATATCGCCTAGCTGAAACTCTATGGCCAACCAGGTTGAGCCCCAAATTAAAACAGTTGTTATATAT
>NZ_JBEOOL010001121.1:0-235 GCF_040309225.1 Pseudoalteromonas sp. GW168-MNA-CIBAN-0100
CTGTTAAATGGCGATACAGGCACAGGTAAAACAGCACTAATAAAACAGTATAAAGAACGTCACTTACCGCAATTTATTAATGGAGTGATGAATCACCCTGTATTAGTCAGCCGCATACCGAGCAATCCGACATTAGAATCTACTTTAGCCGAGCTTCTTAAAGACTTAGGGCAAGTAGGCAGCACAGAGCGTAAGCTACGAATAAACGGTACTCGGTTAACGACATCATTAATTG
>NZ_JBEOOL010001122.1:0-235 GCF_040309225.1 Pseudoalteromonas sp. GW168-MNA-CIBAN-0100
CATCAACCGCTTACACAACGCTCCCCTACCACACAGAATAAATTCTGAATCCGCAGCGTCGGTGCATAGTATAGCCCCGTGACATCTTCCGCGCAGACCGACTCGACCAGTGAGCTATGACGCTTTCTTTAAAGGATGGCTGCTTCTAAGCCAACCTCCTGGCGGTCTGGGCCTTTCCACATCGTTTCCCCCTTAACTATGACTGTGGGACCGTAGCTGGCGGTCTGGGTTGTGT
>NZ_JBEOOL010001123.1:0-235 GCF_040309225.1 Pseudoalteromonas sp. GW168-MNA-CIBAN-0100
TTGTCATGCTTCCTCAAGGCATAGGTTGGACGTTAGAAGGTTATTTCGGCCCTAAGCTTTATGACATGTACGCGTCAAAAGAACGCATCGCCCGTGAAGCGCTATCTGAACATGGTATGAACTTAACCGATATTGCTAACATCCCTCAAGGTGAAGCATTTAGTCGCTTAGTCAGTACCACAGGTCAAGACCCACAGGCATTAACCCAAGCTTTATATCAAGCCAACAATATCGG
>NZ_JBEOOL010001124.1:0-235 GCF_040309225.1 Pseudoalteromonas sp. GW168-MNA-CIBAN-0100
GGCGAGTACTTCACCTACTGATGCACAATGCACTAGCAGCGGCTTATTGTTATTGGCAAATAAAGACTTGTCCACAAAACCAAAGCGCTGTTTAAAGTGCGCTCTATAACCTGGGTTTTTTTTACCGCGTAATACATATAAATAAAATACGATTAGTGGGCTAATAATCATTAATGCGAGTGAATAAAAAATGCGTGCCATACTAAGCTTTTATAAGGGTAAGTCGTCTTAGTTT
>NZ_JBEOOL010001125.1:0-235 GCF_040309225.1 Pseudoalteromonas sp. GW168-MNA-CIBAN-0100
GTACACTATTAGCACGTAAGGCGACGAGCGCGTATTTTACGGCCTTTAATATTACCTTCGGTTAATTTACGCAGTGCCGGTTTTGAAGAATTACGCTCTACGGCAACAAACGCAACGTTGTCGAGTACGTTTATTTTACCAACTTGACGCCCCGCAATACCGTCTTTACCGGTAAGTGCACCTAAAATATCACCTGCGCGTACTTTTTGCTTTTTACCAGAATCAAGCATTAAGG
>NZ_JBEOOL010001126.1:0-235 GCF_040309225.1 Pseudoalteromonas sp. GW168-MNA-CIBAN-0100
TTTAAACCCACGTTAATTAAAAACGATAAACGGTCGCGAATTTCTTTTAATATTTTTTCAGCTATTTGGCCTCTTTGTCCGGTTAGTTTTAACCCTTCAAAAAAGTCCATTGCTTCACCAATACTCATATGAGTAATAGTGGGTAAGTTAGTTTGGCCAATAAATACATGGCGCGACTCTTGGCGTAAACGCGAGCCATGACAGCTAGGGCAGGCCTGGCTGGTTTGATACTTTG
>NZ_JBEOOL010001127.1:0-235 GCF_040309225.1 Pseudoalteromonas sp. GW168-MNA-CIBAN-0100
ATTTATTGCATGGCTTGAGCATTTTGAACACCTAAATATTAAAACAGTATTAGCTGATCACGGCGGTACGTTTTCAATTTATTTTAAAGATAACAGCGGAAATAGCCATGAAATTACCTCTCATGACTATACGCAGATTAAAACTGTGTATCCGCAGGTATTATTAGGCTCGCATACAGCCAAAAAGAGCTAAATTAAAATCGCTCCTGATGAGCATTTTTTATGGCAATAATAT
>NZ_JBEOOL010001128.1:0-235 GCF_040309225.1 Pseudoalteromonas sp. GW168-MNA-CIBAN-0100
TCTTTTAAATCCATGCCAAAAGCTATGGCATCAACTAAGCGGCCTGATTGATGTTTTAATACCAGTTTTAAATGCTTTTCGCCCACTATACGCTGCTGAATTAACTCAAATGTGTGCTCAAATACCGGTTGAGGAAATTGCTGCCCCCAAGGGCCCGCTTGTTTTAATTGCTGGGCAAAATCCATGGTAAAACACTCATTTGGCAACTCGCCATCGGTAAATACAATGCAGCGTT
>NZ_JBEOOL010001129.1:0-235 GCF_040309225.1 Pseudoalteromonas sp. GW168-MNA-CIBAN-0100
CAATTAATCCTGCGTCAGAATTAGCACCTATTAGTATGATTGGCGCAGGTTTAGTTAATGTAGCTAAAGCGGTTAATTTACCGGTTGCTGCATGGGTAAATAACGCTAAGTTTAATACCAAGCAAGCAGCGCTTTCATTTGGCTTAGAAAGCATGACAGAAACTGCATCGTTAACTAAAACGGTAACAGTTAAGAACTTCTCAGCTGACGCTAAAACTTATAACTTACGTACAGA
>NZ_JBEOOL010001130.1:0-234 GCF_040309225.1 Pseudoalteromonas sp. GW168-MNA-CIBAN-0100
TATATTTTTTATCTTTTGAAATTCTAACTTACTCGGGTTCTAAATCAATCGATAGTGTGGTATTTATTAGATTACCTTTAATAGTACTACAATTTGGTTTTGAAAAAACGACACCTTGCGCTTCTAGTTCGGTTTGTTTGTTGTTATAGGCTTTAAAATCAATATGTATTGCTGTATCGGCTATTACATTATTTGTTATATCGATAATACTAATAGAACCTTCAGGATCTACGC
>NZ_JBEOOL010001131.1:0-234 GCF_040309225.1 Pseudoalteromonas sp. GW168-MNA-CIBAN-0100
ACCTTGTACGCAGGTATGGGTCAAATAAACTCTCGCGATCGTAATATTTTAACGGTTGAAGACCCCATTGAATACGAAATACCGGGCATTGGCCAAACGCAAGTAAATACTAAAGTAGGTATGACCTTTGCGCGTGGCTTACGGGCTATTTTACGTCAAGATCCCGATGTAGTGATGGTAGGTGACATACGTGACCGAGAAACCGCTCAAATAGGTGTGCAAGCATCATTAACC
>NZ_JBEOOL010001132.1:0-234 GCF_040309225.1 Pseudoalteromonas sp. GW168-MNA-CIBAN-0100
CAATAGTCTTGGCCGTTAAACGCTCAGTTGAACCATCTTGGCGAGTTACTTCAACTGTATGTTTATCAATAAAACGCGCGTCACCTTGAAACATTTGAATACGGTTACGGTCGTAAAAACTGCTACGTAAATTAGACTGCTTAGAAATAACTGAGCTGGCATGGCGTAAAATGTCAGGAAAAGTGAGTCGAGCAAGTCGATCACCGGTATTAAATAAAGGGTTTGTTTTATATT
>NZ_JBEOOL010001133.1:0-234 GCF_040309225.1 Pseudoalteromonas sp. GW168-MNA-CIBAN-0100
GCTAAAAGGCGCTTTTCAAAGTATTGCTTATCAATTTCGCAGCGATACTCAGCAATTAGTCAGCTCATCAATTAGTCGTTTACAACTAGTAGAGTCAGCGGCTGAAGTTGAACTTTTGATCCCATCGGGTACACCGGTAAAGGCAGGGTTATACACAGATAGATTGCAAATAAAACTTTATGATCAAAATAATCAGCTGCTCGATGAGCGTCAACTTGACATTGAAACAGATAT
>NZ_JBEOOL010001134.1:0-234 GCF_040309225.1 Pseudoalteromonas sp. GW168-MNA-CIBAN-0100
CCTCTATACTCAATAAAGCATGGCTTGAATTGCCCAGATGCTTTAAAATGTTTAGCTCAGTAAAAAGAGGCCAACTTATTCTATGCGCGTAATTTCAGAAAAACATACTCGCCCTGATTTACTCAATGATCCTATCTCGCCAACACTAAAAAAAATGACCATTCCAATGATATTTGGCTTGGTGTCGTTGATGATGTTTAACATTGTTGATACGTTTTTTATTAGCTTATTAGG
>NZ_JBEOOL010001135.1:0-234 GCF_040309225.1 Pseudoalteromonas sp. GW168-MNA-CIBAN-0100
AATTAATGCTGCCTGCTTTGTTTGGGGTCTCTATTAGCCAAATAAACTTATTGCTCGATACCGTTATTGCTTCATTACTCATGACCGGCTCAATTGCTTGGTTGTATTACTCAGACCGTTTAATAGAGTTTCCGCTGGGATTATTTGGTATTGGTATAGCAACGGTTATTTTACCGGCACTGTCAAAATTACACAGTAGTAAAAAAAGCAGTGATTTTCAGCATACCTTAGATT
>NZ_JBEOOL010001136.1:0-234 GCF_040309225.1 Pseudoalteromonas sp. GW168-MNA-CIBAN-0100
GTTCGTGATATTAGCCGTTATATGGGTCGAGCAATTATTATGCCTAATTTAATGCCGCCAGCAACTTGTACAGATACGGCATTAGCATACAGAGAACGTATAATGGCTGCAGGCCCACAAGGCAATTTTGAGCCTTTAATGGTGCTATACCTTACAGATAAAACAACCCCAGATGAAATAATAAAAGCCAAAGCAACTGGCAAAATAGTTGCAGCAAAACTATATCCGGCAGGT
>NZ_JBEOOL010001137.1:0-234 GCF_040309225.1 Pseudoalteromonas sp. GW168-MNA-CIBAN-0100
TTCGCCGCCACCCCGATATAAAGTGGTTGCGTCGTGCATCAGACATTGCCGATTTAGCAGCATTACAAGGCGATATACTCGATAGTATTTGGCCGCTTCTAAAGCCAGGTGGCACCTTGGTATACGCTACTTGTTCAGTACTCCCTCAAGAAAACCAACAACAAGTTGCTAAGTTTTTAGCTAATAACAATGATGTTGAGCATATTCCTCTACATGATAAAGACACGCCCACCA
>NZ_JBEOOL010001138.1:0-234 GCF_040309225.1 Pseudoalteromonas sp. GW168-MNA-CIBAN-0100
CATGTGGACCACGACACATGTCGATGTATTCTTCGTGATGATAAAGCGCTGGTGTTGCGTCTTTACTGATGTTTTCATCTAAAATAGCTATTTTGTATTCTTCACCGCGTTCGCTAAAAGCATCACGAGCGTCTTTCCAAGATACAACTTTTTTAACCACATCGTAGTTAGTTTTAGCTAACGAAAGCATACGCTTTTCTAAGGCTTCTATATCTTCATGCGTCAGCTTATGAT
>NZ_JBEOOL010001139.1:0-234 GCF_040309225.1 Pseudoalteromonas sp. GW168-MNA-CIBAN-0100
ATTGCAGGGTTGTTTGATAACTAAGCAAATGAAAACTCACTAAACCGTTATTTTATCTTAAGATTAAATCGTCTTACCGAAGTTGCTCAAAGGAAATGGCAATAATGAAAAAATATCTAGGTTAGTTATTATGTTGCTTTGCATGTAATGCATATAGCAACGATGAAGTAGCACTTACTTTAGTTGGATACATTTCACCTAAATGTGAGTTTACGGCAGAAAATAAAAACTTCA
>NZ_JBEOOL010001140.1:0-234 GCF_040309225.1 Pseudoalteromonas sp. GW168-MNA-CIBAN-0100
CATTAACAGCGGGTGTACAAACAGCGTTTATTTTGGGAATTGTACTTGCGATTAGCGGGTTAATTATGTCGTTCTTTATAAAGTCATCTAAAAATACTTAAAGTAATATTAGCAACAAAAAAGCCCATGAAATCATGGGCTTTTATTTTTATATACTGCTAATACTAGCTAGTAGCTAACGCGCGATTAGTCCCACTCAATAGTTGCAGGTGGTTTACCCGAAATATCGTAAAC
>NZ_JBEOOL010001141.1:0-233 GCF_040309225.1 Pseudoalteromonas sp. GW168-MNA-CIBAN-0100
ATGGTGGGTTATGATGGATTTGAACCATCGACCAATTGATTAAAAGTCAACTGCTCTACCAACTGAGCTAATAACCCAATCTATGCGCTTATTCAATTATGAATGAAGCTTACGTAAATCCGCCGATTGATACCAAACACTATTCATAAGAATAAAGAATAAAGAATGGTGGGTCATGATGGATTTGAACCATCGACCAATTGATTAAAAGTCAACTGCTCTACCAACTGAGC
>NZ_JBEOOL010001142.1:0-233 GCF_040309225.1 Pseudoalteromonas sp. GW168-MNA-CIBAN-0100
TCTTGATAACGTCGTGCATAGAGAGTGCGGTGTCACACTGCTTTACACAATACTTAAAATAGTAAGTGGCGTCCCCAAGGGGATTCGAACCCCTGTTACCGCCGTGAAAGGGCGGTGTCCTAGGCCTCTAGACGATGGGGACACATAAATGTGTCACTAGGACAACTGAATTTTTAGACTCGTTTCAGGCGAGCTTTCTTGATAACACTTCACTTTCCTATTAAAAACAAGTA
>NZ_JBEOOL010001143.1:0-233 GCF_040309225.1 Pseudoalteromonas sp. GW168-MNA-CIBAN-0100
TTTAACTAAAATTAACCACGGCACTAACCAAAGAAAACCTAAAACACCAATAGCAACAAACACCATTTGCCAGCTAAAGTAAATTGTTAAATAGGCAATTAAAGGGATGGCAATAATACCGCCAATTGCCGCGCCAGAATTAAAAATACCCTGTGCTAAAGCACGTTCTTTAGTCGGAAACCATTCAGCGTTACCTTTAGCAGCACCTGGCCAGTTACCTGCTTCGGCCACAC
>NZ_JBEOOL010001144.1:0-233 GCF_040309225.1 Pseudoalteromonas sp. GW168-MNA-CIBAN-0100
GCTTTATTGCCAGTAAAGGTATCAAAGATTTTTTCTCCAAAGGTTGGAATATTTTCGACACCCTTATCGTACTAGGTAGCTTATACCCTGCGGCAGGCTCAAGTATGCTAATTGCACGCTTATTGCGAATATTTCGTGTATTGCGGCTGGTGTCTATGGTCCCCGAGCTGCGTTTATTAGTTAACGCTTTACTTAAAGCTATTCCGCAAATGGGTTACATAGCCCTGCTGATG
>NZ_JBEOOL010001145.1:0-233 GCF_040309225.1 Pseudoalteromonas sp. GW168-MNA-CIBAN-0100
ATACCTTGCCAGCTAATATCGAGTTTGCCTAAACCGTCTTGTTGCCACACATCAACTCCCGCATCGTACAGCACTAAATCGGGGTTTAGCTCTTTGAGCAAAAATTGTAGGGTGTCGTCAACTATGCCTAAATACTCAGCGTCTTGCATATTGTTAGTTAAACCAATATCTAAATCGCTAGGGGATTTACGAAACGGAAAGTTTTTTTCGCAATGAATCGAGCAGGTATACGC
>NZ_JBEOOL010001146.1:0-233 GCF_040309225.1 Pseudoalteromonas sp. GW168-MNA-CIBAN-0100
CTGGTGTTGCCAAAATATGTAAAAGCTCAGCAATTAAATCTAATACCGATTGGTATTCAGTGAGAATCTTTTCGTGTTCTAAACCCGTTAGCTTATGTAAGCGTAAATCTAGGATTGCTTGAGCTTGTTGCTCAGAAATAAAGTATTGACCATCGCGAATACCTAACTCAGCAGCTAACCAATCTGGGCGGGCAACGTTGTCTTCGCCTGCTTTATCAAGCATGGCTTTTACG
>NZ_JBEOOL010001147.1:0-233 GCF_040309225.1 Pseudoalteromonas sp. GW168-MNA-CIBAN-0100
ATTGTATATGTTTGGGCAATTATTGATGCAGCACGTTATAGATCGTGACGTAATTAATATTAAAGCTTTATAAAATAGCGCCTTTTGGCGCTATTTTGCTTTTTAGCGTCTGCTGCTATTTACGTATATAATTGCGCAACTAACGATTTAAAAGCGATACGTATGGAATATCAATTTATTCGCGATCCAATTAGCGGATTACGCATTAAAATAAGTAGCGAGCATGCCATAAT
>NZ_JBEOOL010001148.1:0-233 GCF_040309225.1 Pseudoalteromonas sp. GW168-MNA-CIBAN-0100
AGTTGGTTTTGTGCTGTAAAGCACCACGACGTAACACCTTCGAATCTTCAATCGCTTGGCGACCTTCTGTGGTATTAACAATATAGCTATACTCGCCACTTTTGATTCTATCAAGAATGTGCGGGCGCCCTTCAAATACTTTATTTACACGGCGAACCGCAATGTCAGCATTTTCAAGTGCAGCAGCTGTACCACCTGTTGCATCTATTTCAAAACCAAGGTCTGTCATGATT
>NZ_JBEOOL010001149.1:0-233 GCF_040309225.1 Pseudoalteromonas sp. GW168-MNA-CIBAN-0100
GTCTTGGGTTAACTTAAAGCGCTGCTCAATACAGCCAGTAGCAAAGGGCAAATCACTGGCAGGGCGACCAAGGCCTAGTATTTCCCAGCCTAGGCACTTAGCTGTTTTAGCCAGTTCAATGTTAAATACTTGCAGCCCACGAGAGCCATCAAAGGCGAGGGTTTCTTGCGGTAACCACTCTAAAATGGCGTTGTCATCCACTTTTAAATTAGTAGTTTGGCTCCATGCAACCC
>NZ_JBEOOL010001150.1:0-233 GCF_040309225.1 Pseudoalteromonas sp. GW168-MNA-CIBAN-0100
GGGTAAAACTGATTAAAGCCATTGATTCCGCCAAAAAATAGCTCGCCATCAGCTGCTTGAAAAGCGGCACCTAAAATAAACGAATTATGCTGCACGCCGTCACGAGGTAAAAAATGCTGCATAGCTTGATTCGTGGGATTATAGCGAGTTAGTCCTTGGTTACTGCTTAGCCATAAGTAGCCTTTTCTATCATCTTTAATGGCAAAAATATTATCGTTTAGTAATCCATCATG
>NZ_JBEOOL010001151.1:0-233 GCF_040309225.1 Pseudoalteromonas sp. GW168-MNA-CIBAN-0100
GAGCAGGTGTGCTTATTTTAGCTGGTGATGAGCTTCAACAACCAATCGCTCACATGGGGCCATTTGTAATGACCACTGAAGCTGAAATTCAGCAAGCTATTCGTGATTATCAAAACGGTGAGTTTGGTAATATTTAGAATCGCCGATTTATGATCAATGATCAATTAAGCCGCTTAACAAAGGCTAAAGCTATCAATTAGTGCTGCGCTATTATTTATTGCGCGGCACTGGTT
>NZ_JBEOOL010001152.1:0-233 GCF_040309225.1 Pseudoalteromonas sp. GW168-MNA-CIBAN-0100
GCGATGTTGACGCCGATATTGTTGAATACACCATAGGCAAAATGTCACGCGCTGTTGGCCGTCGTTTATCGCAATTAGCACTACCCGATAGCACAGTAATGGCAATGATCAGTCGTAATAATAATATTATTGCCCCGCGCGGCTCTACGTTATTACAGGCAGACGATCAGCTATTTATGGTACTAAAACCGCATACCCGCGAGTTTGTTGACTGTGTTTTTTTCAAGCACGAT
>NZ_JBEOOL010001153.1:0-233 GCF_040309225.1 Pseudoalteromonas sp. GW168-MNA-CIBAN-0100
GCCAAGGGCAGTGGTATTACCGCCAAGTATTGGGCTCGTCAAATATTAAAGGGCCGCGTTGGTTTCATGTATTAACCGGGCATTTGAGTTTTCAAATTGAGCATCACTTGTTTCCAGATATGCCTTCGTCGCGTTATCAAGAAGTGGCACCGCAAGTACAAGCAGTATTGCAAAAACAAGGCATTGCCTACAATACGGGAGGGTTTTTTAGTCAATATGCCTCGGTGTTAAAG
>NZ_JBEOOL010001154.1:0-233 GCF_040309225.1 Pseudoalteromonas sp. GW168-MNA-CIBAN-0100
GACTATCACAGTAAAATAAATAAAACCCAAACTATTAGCTTTGCAACTTACGAAAGTAAAAGTAAGCAGCTTTCTGAGCTTGCACAAGCACTCGATATTGCTTATGTATATTCTATGGTGCTAATTAATGGCAAGGTTCATTTTAGCGCCTCTAGCTACACCCAAGAGGATCAAAATAGTGGTAAGGTAACCCAGTTTTTAGATTTATACCCAGAGGCAACTAAGGCTAATAT
>NZ_JBEOOL010001155.1:0-233 GCF_040309225.1 Pseudoalteromonas sp. GW168-MNA-CIBAN-0100
TTTGCTGCATTAGTGGCGGCAATTGTTTCATCACTTGCCTCTATGACTAACAGTATTTCAACTATTTGCACTATGGATATTTACAGCAAGTTAAAACCAGGTAAATCACAAAAACATTATGTATTTATAGGCCGCTCAGCTGCATTAATATCTTTAGCTATAGCCTTGGTTGTGGCAGAGCCATTATTAGGTAAGTTCGATCAAGCGTTTCAATATATTCAAGAGTTCACCGG
>NZ_JBEOOL010001156.1:0-232 GCF_040309225.1 Pseudoalteromonas sp. GW168-MNA-CIBAN-0100
TTTTTTTTATAAGATAAATATATAATTTTTTTTATTTTTTTTTTAAAACTCTTTTTTTTTATTTTATATTTCTTTTTTTTTTTTATAATTTTTTTTTTTTTTTTTATTTTATTTTTTTTTTTTTTTTTTTTATTTTTTTTTTTTTATTTTTTTTTTTTTATATTTATTTTTTTTTTTTTTTTTTTTTCTTTAGTGGGTTCGGTCCTCCAGTTGATGTTACTCAACCTTCAAC
>NZ_JBEOOL010001157.1:0-232 GCF_040309225.1 Pseudoalteromonas sp. GW168-MNA-CIBAN-0100
GCGCCGCACTGGTCGACTCAGGTATGTTAATTGCAAACTGTATTATTACTTTAGGGCTTTACACTTGGACTCACACTCAAGGTTTTAGCAGTTTACTCATTGCCTTTGTAAGTTTTTTTGTACTACAAGGTATGTTTGCTTTTGATAGTAAAATACGTGAATACCACTTTGCCAAAGCTAACCAAGGCGCATCGCTACAAAGTAACTTTGGCCTTGAAAATACCTCTATTGG
>NZ_JBEOOL010001158.1:0-232 GCF_040309225.1 Pseudoalteromonas sp. GW168-MNA-CIBAN-0100
CAGTAACTCCTATTACTTACTAAAGATGTTTTATTATACTTATAAATAGTTATGAATGCTGCTTTAATAAAGCATCTAGGCCAACAAGCTTAGTCAGCTAAATGCTATATTATGTTTGGGGATTTAATAGCTTATTGGCTCAGATAATTACGAATTTAATCAACAAAGGGCACGCCCCCTAACTAAAAGTCAAAACCTTGCTGATTAATTAATTCGCTAGCGGCAGTAACGT
>NZ_JBEOOL010001159.1:0-232 GCF_040309225.1 Pseudoalteromonas sp. GW168-MNA-CIBAN-0100
CACAATACATTTACGAGCTGTGCTCGTCGCGTCAGCAAGCTGCACGCCTACAAGTAAAACCAGCCCTAATCTTTAAATCTAAACTCCGAGCTTATTCATTCGTTGTAGACGCTGAGCTTGCTCGCGTGAGAAGCGCCAGCTTCTAATTGAATAAACTCACAGCACAATACATTTACGAGCTTTGCTAGTCTCGTCCCCTAGCAACTCTGCAGGCGACAAATAACAGAGCCCA
>NZ_JBEOOL010001160.1:0-232 GCF_040309225.1 Pseudoalteromonas sp. GW168-MNA-CIBAN-0100
TAATTTTGTGAGCGTATGCTCTAAAATAGTTTTACCTGCTAATTTAATATACTGTTTAGGCGCATTATGTTGCATTCTACTACCCACTCCGGCAGCAGGTATAATGGCAGCTATAGTTGGTTTATTTGTCATATTATTGTTGAGCTGGTAAAACACGTATAAATGTTTCGCCCGCTTTAATCATTCCTAATTCGTTACGTGCGCGCTCTTCTATGCCTTCATGGCCAAGCTT
>NZ_JBEOOL010001161.1:0-232 GCF_040309225.1 Pseudoalteromonas sp. GW168-MNA-CIBAN-0100
TACTGCGAGAACGTATAAGAGGGTCAATTGACTGTACTAAAAACCCGACCGATACCAAGCCTATTATTTGGTTATTATTCGAATAAACAGGCACCTTACCGCGAATTGACTCTCCTAAACTGCCACGGGCAAGCGAAATATAGCGCTCACCCTTTAATGCAGCTTGGCTATCGCCACCCACCATACGCTTGCCAATTTTCTTTTCATCAGGATGCACAATACGCAATGCATT
>NZ_JBEOOL010001162.1:0-232 GCF_040309225.1 Pseudoalteromonas sp. GW168-MNA-CIBAN-0100
GATAAAAGGCGTGCAACGGTCAAAAAACATTCGTTTTAAGTAGGGTAAATCTTTTTTATAAATACGAATATAAAAATAACACCGCTTGCAATTCAAAATAATCAAATTAAGCCCTGCATTATACGCAAGTGATATGAAGATACTAGGGCGGGTGTCGTTTTTTGCATCGGATTTAAAGCAGCATATTTTATTATTTGATACACTATAGCTACTTTATAATTAGGCGTTAGTT
>NZ_JBEOOL010001163.1:0-232 GCF_040309225.1 Pseudoalteromonas sp. GW168-MNA-CIBAN-0100
TATCAGAGCAGTTGTCGGCGGATGATTTAGGCGCTTTGCCTGATGTATCTATGGCTGATGCGCTGACACGACTGCCGGGGATCTCTGCGGTACGAACCGGCGGCCAAGCGGCAGAAATCAATATTCGCGGTATGTCCGGTGGCTTTGTATTTTCAACTTTGAATGGTCGCGAGCAAGTATCAACTAGCGGCAGTCGCAGTATTGAGTTTGATCAATACCCGTCTGAGTTGAT
>NZ_JBEOOL010001164.1:0-232 GCF_040309225.1 Pseudoalteromonas sp. GW168-MNA-CIBAN-0100
GTGATAACGTCAAACTCGTCATCTACTTGTTTTTTTAACAACGCTCGCGCCATTGGTGAATCAATCGAAATATAGTCTTTACGCTCGTAAATTTCATCGGGACCGACAATTTTAAACTTTTTAGTCTCGCCTTGCTCATTTTCAATTTCAACCCAAGCACCAAAAAACACTTTGCCATCTTGCACAGGCGAATAATCAATAATTTTTAAGTCGGGTATGCGCTTACGTAAGT
>NZ_JBEOOL010001165.1:0-232 GCF_040309225.1 Pseudoalteromonas sp. GW168-MNA-CIBAN-0100
GTGCCATACCAGCAATAGTGGGTAGTTCGTAGGTAGGAATAACTACACCACTCATATCTAAGCCAATTAACCAGCGATCAATGTCAAACTGACTATCTTGCTTATAGCCTATAAGCAAAAGTGTTTTATCTGCATTAAAATCGCTTGGAATAGTCACTTTATTTTGCGTTAAACTTTCGCCGTCAATCGTTGGAAATTGTTTACCAATTACTTGCTGATTTGGGTACTGAGT
>NZ_JBEOOL010001166.1:0-232 GCF_040309225.1 Pseudoalteromonas sp. GW168-MNA-CIBAN-0100
GCCTAAAGCAGTAACTAGTGCTTAGTACTTATAGGCTGTTTGCAAAGCTTGGCATGTGAGGTAATGCCGCTTTTGTTGGATTACGTTTAAAGCATTGACGTTTATAAACGTGCTGTAGCTTATAAACTGGTTATACAAATTTACGGCCATAGCCGTGTGATTAGAATTAATTAACTTACAAAATGACATGCCTAGCGTGATCATCACCAGCGGCGTGTAATTAATACTAAAT
>NZ_JBEOOL010001167.1:0-232 GCF_040309225.1 Pseudoalteromonas sp. GW168-MNA-CIBAN-0100
TATTAAAACCGAGCTTGAAAACAACGCCCAAGGTATTTTAGGTTATGTAGTACGCTGGATTGACCAAGGGATTGGCTGCTCTAAAGTGCCCGACATAAACCACATTGGCCTTATGGAAGACAGAGCAACACTGCGTATTTCAAGCCAACATATGGCTAACTGGCTGCATCATGGTATTTGCAGCGAGCAACAAATTAGATCAACCATGGCCAAAATGGCAAAAGTGGTAGAT
>NZ_JBEOOL010001168.1:0-232 GCF_040309225.1 Pseudoalteromonas sp. GW168-MNA-CIBAN-0100
CCTTTACTTAAATCGTAAATTAGTGCGCCATTATTATGATACAGCGCTTCTTTCGTTTCGCGGTAGCCACTAGCAAAGGGCATAAATACCAGCGGATACTCAAGCCCTTTTGAGGCGTGCATAGTCACTATTTTAACTAAATTAGCGTCGCTCTCTAGGCGTACTTGCACTGTTTCGCCATCTTGCTGGCTTACCTTTTGTGCAAACCAGCGCAGTAAACGCAGTGTGCCCT
>NZ_JBEOOL010001169.1:0-232 GCF_040309225.1 Pseudoalteromonas sp. GW168-MNA-CIBAN-0100
CCACTAATGCGCCTGCAAGCATGTAACTTAGCGCTCGGCCTATATTATAAGCAAAAGAGTAAATGAGGGTTTGGCGTTTATTACTGGCTAATTGCAATGAGCTGGCTATGCCACCACACATTGCAATGCAATGGCCGCTGCCAATTAGGCCCATAAAAAAAGCACTGACAAAAATAGGGTCAATCATTACTTTTGTTATGCTGCTCTTTGTCATCTTCAAACAAGATACTAT
>NZ_JBEOOL010001170.1:0-232 GCF_040309225.1 Pseudoalteromonas sp. GW168-MNA-CIBAN-0100
GCTATTATTGACCCCCATGTGCATTTTTTTAATCTACTTGAGGGGCAATATACTTGGTTACAAGGCGCTAACCCGCCGCCATGGCCTAACTTAGACAAAATAAAGCAGCCGATCAGTGCTGCGCAATTAATGCAAGATTGCGACTTTAAACTTGCAGGCTTAGTGCATATTGAAGCGGGGTTTGATAACAGCGCACCTATAAACGAGCTTAACTGGCTCACCAAGCACTTGG
>NZ_JBEOOL010001172.1:0-231 GCF_040309225.1 Pseudoalteromonas sp. GW168-MNA-CIBAN-0100
GTAATAAAGTACTTACATTTTTTGCTGACGATGGCAGACTATTCTTCGTGATCCCTATGGGACCTAAAACTTGTATTGGTACAACTGATACACAAGTTGAGAGCCCACATTCGCATGTTACTGATGAAGATAGAAAGTTTGTGTTAGATAATGCGAACAAGTTACTAGAACTGGATAAACAGCTCACAAAAGACGATATAATAGCTGAACGATGTGGTGTAAGGCCATTAG
>NZ_JBEOOL010001173.1:0-231 GCF_040309225.1 Pseudoalteromonas sp. GW168-MNA-CIBAN-0100
CCCTTGGTCTTTATTTAACCGGTCATCCAATAAATCAATATCGCCGCGAGCTAAAATATTATACCAGTGGTAAATTGGTCGATTTACAGCCTACTAATCGCGATGTAGTATCTACAGCTGCAGGGCTTGTAATTTCGGCCAGAGTGCTTATTAATAAAAAAGGAAATAGGTGGGCATTAATAACTTTAGATGACAAGAGCGCCCGCATTGATGTACGCTTATATTCAGATG
>NZ_JBEOOL010001174.1:0-231 GCF_040309225.1 Pseudoalteromonas sp. GW168-MNA-CIBAN-0100
CTACAATGCGTTGATGAATATTAACTTGTGTAGCAGCAAGACCAATGCCATTTTCATCATACATAGTTTCTAGCATGTCTTTTATAATCACACGGACTTGGTCGTCAACATGTGCAACTTCTTGTGCTATTGTACGTAAACGTTCATCTGGGAATCTTAAAACTTCTAAAGTAGCCATAGTTACATTTTACACTTATGCTTAATTTATGGTATTGTATGCTCTTATTTTAG
>NZ_JBEOOL010001175.1:0-231 GCF_040309225.1 Pseudoalteromonas sp. GW168-MNA-CIBAN-0100
TATGCGCATAACGATACTCAGCGCCATACCCTAAGTCTTTCATTAAGTTGGTTGGCGCATTGCGTAAATGCTCTGGCACGGGGTAACTTGGCTCGTTTTGGGCATCGGCCTTGGCTTGATTAAACGCCATATACACCGCATTACTTTTAGGTGCGCTGGCTAAATAAAGTGTGGCTTGGGCAATTGCGCGTTCGCCCTCGCTTGGGCCAACTCGCTGAAAAATATCCCATG
>NZ_JBEOOL010001176.1:0-231 GCF_040309225.1 Pseudoalteromonas sp. GW168-MNA-CIBAN-0100
TATTATTTTTATTTTTTTTAAATAAATATTAATAAATGAATTTATATATCCTCCGTTTTTTTAAATATCTAATCCTTTTATCTTTGTTCTTATAATAGAAAAATCGAGTATCTTTAATTTATCAAAAATTTTATTTAACAAAATACAATCTTGTCGATTATATTTTGCTAAAGAAAGCGTATCTTCATTAAATTTGCTAAAAAATTGCTGCATAAAATTACCCCTCTCTAT
>NZ_JBEOOL010001177.1:0-231 GCF_040309225.1 Pseudoalteromonas sp. GW168-MNA-CIBAN-0100
CCCCAGGTAACATCCAATCGAGTAATACCATATCAGGGTATGGCTCTACCATTGCCGCAATAGCAGAGTCATAATCTTCTGCTTCAATTGCCTGAAATCCATTTTGTTCTAAAACAAAAACCAGCATTTCTCTGATCGGTGCTTCGTCATCAACGACTAATACTTTACGTGACATTCCATTTATCTCTTAGCTATCGAATTTGTTTTCATTATTATGACTAAGTATGACAC
>NZ_JBEOOL010001178.1:0-231 GCF_040309225.1 Pseudoalteromonas sp. GW168-MNA-CIBAN-0100
GCGTATTAGCAGGCAATTTGTAGCTAATTGTCACCCTATCTTTTTGCTTAGTTATTACAGGAGCCTTTGCAGCTAATACCTCTTGTACAATTTCTGTAGAGAGCACTGTTTGCTCAGCTACTTTTTTAGATTTAGTAGCGGTTAGTGGTTTACTTTGCTCAACCTTGTTATTTAAGGGCTTGCCTGTTGAGATAATGCTTTTACTGTTAAGTGTGTTATTTGCTGTAATAT
>NZ_JBEOOL010001179.1:0-231 GCF_040309225.1 Pseudoalteromonas sp. GW168-MNA-CIBAN-0100
ATCAAATACTCCAGCGCGTAAATCGCGAATAATTTCGACTCGCTCTACGCTGTCTCTATCTGAGTGAAGGTAGCGCACTTTTACATTGTGCTCACTTAAGTAGTCGGTTAAATCCTCCGACATACGTTTGGTTAGCGTGGTAACCAGTACCCGCTCACCTTTCTCAACACTTTTATAAATTTCTGAAAGCAAGTCGTCAACCTGGTCCCCCACTGGGCGCACTTCAATAAG
>NZ_JBEOOL010001180.1:0-231 GCF_040309225.1 Pseudoalteromonas sp. GW168-MNA-CIBAN-0100
TTGTAAAGCAAGCTAAAGCCAACACCTTAACTGTGGTTGATAACGCCCGCGCCGAACTTGAAAAAATAAAACGTAACCTACCCGAAGGAACCACTATAGAGGATAGTTACGACTCATCTATTTTTATAAAAGAATCGATTAATGAGGTATACAGCACCCTTGCTATTTCTATGGGCTTAGTTGTATTAATTATTTTTATATTTTTAGGTAATATTCGTGCCACCTTAATCC
>NZ_JBEOOL010001181.1:0-231 GCF_040309225.1 Pseudoalteromonas sp. GW168-MNA-CIBAN-0100
TTATTAACCTGCATATATAAAGTAAGGATCTCGAATGAAAAGCCCAATAAAACGTATTTTAACCTTAGCACTTGTTAGTTTTTTAACTGCTTGTTCTACGCAAATAACGCTTGATGATGTATTGCCACAACAAAAATTAGATCGTACCGTGTATTTAAGGGGCGACTTTACCTTATGGGATGCAGAGCCACAGTACCAATTTACCCAAGTAGCGCGATCGCTGTATCAAGC
>NZ_JBEOOL010001182.1:0-231 GCF_040309225.1 Pseudoalteromonas sp. GW168-MNA-CIBAN-0100
CTTATATGGTACTACCGTATGGCTTTGGTGGTATTTACTTATATTCAATACTCCATAAAAATTTAGTGGATAACGGTTTAGAAATAATAAATACCCAAGTGCCTATGGCAATGATAATTCCGGCTTTGGGCATGTTTGCAGGTTTATTAATTGCAATATTTTTTAGTTACAGAAAACGTCGCGACTACGCAGCGCTACCGCTTACCATAGAAAGTAAAGAAACCACGGTAG
>NZ_JBEOOL010001183.1:0-231 GCF_040309225.1 Pseudoalteromonas sp. GW168-MNA-CIBAN-0100
TTGGTAGCGTGATTAGGTGGTGGAAAATACCCGCTTCACGTGCACCATCGCGTTGGAAGTTTTGTACTAATAAGTCAGCGGCTGCTGCAAGCTCTGTTGCATCCATTTCTGGAGCCATAAGCGCTTTGTTATCATCAAGACTTGGGTAAGCGCTCAGGTCACGACCTTCTTCCTGCCATTCTTGGTATACTTGCTCACGGAACTTCAGCGTCCAGTTGAACGATGGTGAGT
>NZ_JBEOOL010001184.1:0-231 GCF_040309225.1 Pseudoalteromonas sp. GW168-MNA-CIBAN-0100
CCTTAAAGGGTACTTTTGTAATAACAATAAAGATGATAACCACAGCTAAAAATGAAAAATACAAACCAGGATTTAATACATTAAAAGGGTTAATCATTAAAACTAAAACCAAGGCGTATAAAATACTGCGCCAACGTAGCGATTGTTTAGCTAGGTAATACAATAATAAGTAGCACCCTAACATTATTAAAGCCCGGGTCGCAGAGACAATAAAATCGCTTAAATATACAT
>NZ_JBEOOL010001185.1:0-230 GCF_040309225.1 Pseudoalteromonas sp. GW168-MNA-CIBAN-0100
CGAATATCATCACGCGATAAATAAGTAGGTGCCCGAGGTTTTGCTTTAGGCAAGGCTATGTCTAAGTTCAGTGGGCGGTGTAAAATATTCTTAAACAAAAACCAAATGCTGTTTATTTGTATTTTTTGACTCGCTCTGGAGAGCTTGCGAATGGCGGGATCTTTAAAAAAGATATTCAGCTCATCATCAGTAATTAAATCGAGTGGTTTATTAAAATAATGGCTGAGTTT
>NZ_JBEOOL010001186.1:0-230 GCF_040309225.1 Pseudoalteromonas sp. GW168-MNA-CIBAN-0100
AGCCATTATTTTAATAAACCACTCGATTTAATTACTGATGATGAGCTGAATATCTTTTTTAAAGATCCCGCTATTCGAAAGCTCTCCAGAGCGAGTCAAAAAATACAAATAAACAGCATTTGGTTTCTGTTTAAGAATATTTTACATCGCCCCCTGAACTTAGACATAGCCTTGCCTAAAGCAAAACCTCGGGCACCTACTTATTTATCGCGTGATGATATTCGACGACT
>NZ_JBEOOL010001187.1:0-230 GCF_040309225.1 Pseudoalteromonas sp. GW168-MNA-CIBAN-0100
TAAAATCCTCTAGAGGTTGTTATCCAGGGCTTGGTCAGGGATAATACGCAACCATTTTTTAAACCAGTTATTTTTTTCAGGCCAATAATATGAGTGAATCAAGTAACACTAATCTTGAGCAAGCAAAGCAAGAAGGTAAGTATATCCGCACTATTCGTAGTTTTGTAAAGCGCGAAGGTCGTTTAACCAAAGGCCAAGCTGCCGCTATCGAAAAATGCTGGCCAATAATG
>NZ_JBEOOL010001188.1:0-230 GCF_040309225.1 Pseudoalteromonas sp. GW168-MNA-CIBAN-0100
GTTTTGACCAGAATGACCTAGTTGATTAAAAGAGTTATCGTGGCTCATAGTTGTAAAGCTGCCAGGAAATAGGGCGTTATAATCATCGGCCCATAAAGTTGCTAATGATCCATCTGAGTCGTTAATAGCATTTTTATAAATATCTTTAATTTCTACTTTGTATTGTTCATATTCGTAATCGCGTTTAGTAGCACGAACACCTGCTTTTACTTTAGAGATCCAGTTTGCAC
>NZ_JBEOOL010001189.1:0-230 GCF_040309225.1 Pseudoalteromonas sp. GW168-MNA-CIBAN-0100
TCGCCACCGTTCGTAAACGTCGCTTACCACTCGATGCTGTCGTTTGGTCTGTGATTGGTATGAGTTTATTTCGTCATGAATCTGTTTGGGATATAGCCTCTAAAATGGACATCGCCTTACCAGGTAAAGGGAAACTAGTTGCCCCTAGTGCCATGGTTCAAGCGAGACAACGCTTAGGTGAAGGTGCTGTCGAGCAGGTCTTCAAGATGATGGCGTCACGGCATTATAAC
>NZ_JBEOOL010001190.1:0-230 GCF_040309225.1 Pseudoalteromonas sp. GW168-MNA-CIBAN-0100
CGCCTAGTGCAGGTAATGTGTCTATTACGCCGGGGCTAAAATTAGGTAACCTAAGCCAAGATCAGTTTGCGTTTGAGCAATACAGCGTAGTTGATGCGGTAATTATGGGTGATGTGGAGCTTTGGAAAGTAAAACAAGAGCGCGACCGTATTTACTCTTTGCCTGAAATGAGCGAAGAAGACGGCATGAAAGTAGCCGAGCTTGAAAGCGTTTTTGCTGAAATGGACGGT
>NZ_JBEOOL010001191.1:0-230 GCF_040309225.1 Pseudoalteromonas sp. GW168-MNA-CIBAN-0100
GACAAATACATAACCGCGGTCATCAGCAAATGACGTTCCGTAGTTTAAATCAAGCGTAAACTCACGACCGCCACCATCTGTTGTTTCACCGCCACGGGCTTGAAATTCAAAGCCTTCTTTTTTTGACTGGGTAATAATATTCACTACACCGGCTACCGCATCGGCACCATAAGTGGCCGACGCACCACCACTTATAATTTCAACGCGCTCCACCATGCCACTTGGAATGG
>NZ_JBEOOL010001192.1:0-230 GCF_040309225.1 Pseudoalteromonas sp. GW168-MNA-CIBAN-0100
GTACTCCCCCCTTGCACGGTGCGCCCTGCGCGAATATTGGTATACAAAGCGCGTAAAATTGAAAATACCGATACACCATGATGATCATAAAAATCGCGGTCTTCAACTACTAATAAGGTATTTTTAAGCATGTCAGGAAATTTATCTAATGGTACAAACTCTCTATCTTGTTTTGAGTCATTACCAATACGGGCTATTTGTACAGGCTCTAATCTGGCAGTGTTTAAGCG
>NZ_JBEOOL010001193.1:0-230 GCF_040309225.1 Pseudoalteromonas sp. GW168-MNA-CIBAN-0100
TGCATGGGTAGAAGTGTATTTAGATAATGAAGGCTGGCAAATATTTGATGCCACAGCGGTGGTTGCTCCCGATAGGCTTACAGGATCGCTTTCACAAAATACTGAGTTAAATAATGAGTTTAAAAGCAATCTCGACTTTGGTTTAGTTAGTTTAAGTAACTTTGCAGCTATTAATTGGCTAAGGCTAGAGCTAGAAAACTTAGATTATAGGTGGTCTAGCTGGGTACTTG
>NZ_JBEOOL010001194.1:0-230 GCF_040309225.1 Pseudoalteromonas sp. GW168-MNA-CIBAN-0100
CAACCAGATCGCGTTTCCCAAGACGGCTTTCTGGTTGTGGCGCGTCTGGTTTTTCGGGCCACTACAGTACTGGGGGGGGGTGGGGGGGGGGGGGGGGGGGGGTGGGGGGGGGGGGGGGGTTGGGTGGGGGGGGGGGGTGGGGGGGGGGGGGGGTGTGGGGGGGGGGGTTGGGGGGGGGGTGGGGGGGGGGGGGGGGGGGTATCGTTTAGGAGTGGGGGTGCAGGGACAAG
>NZ_JBEOOL010001195.1:0-229 GCF_040309225.1 Pseudoalteromonas sp. GW168-MNA-CIBAN-0100
GTGTTAAAGACTACAAGGTTACTGATGTTTTTGAAAACAGTTCCGATAAAAACAATACCGATAAAAATGGTGGTGCAACCTTATTAGTACACGACGCGCAGCAGCAGCCTTACCAAGTTCAAGCACGCTTTGTGTTAGATGCCAGCGGCTTTGGCCGAGTATTACCTAAACTACTAAACTTAGAGCTACCCTCTAACTTTCCGGTACGCAGTGCTTACTTTAGCCACTT
>NZ_JBEOOL010001196.1:0-229 GCF_040309225.1 Pseudoalteromonas sp. GW168-MNA-CIBAN-0100
GCGTACTTGTCAGTAAATGGCTTAATACGCCATCCGCAAGTTCATTAGTAAAGTCTCCCATTAATAGCATGGGTTGTTGCGTAGCTTCGCGACGAGCACTCATTTGTATCATTAGTAATGTAGATTCACTGCCACGCTGAATAGTTGAGCCCCACCCACCCGCTACATTAGCTTTTAAAATTTCAATTATGTTTTGCTCGGGTGTAAGCTCTTTATTATGCTCATCTAA
>NZ_JBEOOL010001197.1:0-229 GCF_040309225.1 Pseudoalteromonas sp. GW168-MNA-CIBAN-0100
TTCTTAGGCCAGCAGCACGGTACGTTTTTGCTAAACCGTTAAAGGTAATAATAGGTACATCGTCGCACAGTGCACCAATTGAGCTATGCGTAATGCCGTCGTATAAAATCTTTTCGTAAATTTCATCACTTAACAGTAGTAACTTGTGCTCACGCGCTATGTCAATTAACTGCTGCAGTAAATCATCGCTATACACAGCCCCTGTCGGGTTATTTGGATTGATCAATAC
>NZ_JBEOOL010001198.1:0-229 GCF_040309225.1 Pseudoalteromonas sp. GW168-MNA-CIBAN-0100
TAATCGTTGCGAGCGCAGTCGCAGGTTTTTATCTGCTTCGGCTATATGCGTGGTTAGGCCGTGCTTTTGTTGTAACCAATCTTGCGGGGTTAAATTATCGATATTGGTTAAATAGTCATGAATAAAGTTATTATGGCGCTGCAGTATTGTTTTGGCTTCAAACTTGGGTGATTGCACATAAAAAACAATGCCTGCGCGGGTATTAAAAGGCGCGTAACCGGCACCAACC
>NZ_JBEOOL010001199.1:0-229 GCF_040309225.1 Pseudoalteromonas sp. GW168-MNA-CIBAN-0100
TTATGGCCACGCACCAAATATTAGATACCACTACCCGCGCAAAAGAAGCTTCGGATGATAAAATAGCCGAGCTAAATGGTTTGCAAACCACCTTTAGGTTAATGGATCAAGATTTTAGTCAAATGACCAAACGTGCTGTACGCAATGAAGCAGGCGATGTGCAAGAGCAGTATTTGCTAGCCGGACGCTATGTTTTAGATAGCCAATATGATGGCATTGGCTTTGTGCG
>NZ_JBEOOL010001200.1:0-229 GCF_040309225.1 Pseudoalteromonas sp. GW168-MNA-CIBAN-0100
GTGCATGCTGAGCTACCGCCTTTTAGAAAGCCCGGGCAAACTATAGATATTACCGTATCATCTATTGGTAGTGCAGGTAGTTTACGTGGTGGTACTTTACTACAAACCTTTTTAAAAGGGGTCGACGGCAACGTATACGCTATTGGTCAAGGTAGTTTAATTGTAGGTGGTTTAGGCGCAGAAGGGCTTGATGGCAGTAAAGTCGTTATAAACACGCCAACAGTGGGGC
>NZ_JBEOOL010001201.1:0-229 GCF_040309225.1 Pseudoalteromonas sp. GW168-MNA-CIBAN-0100
TTTATATAGCCTCTCCTAACGGCAAAGTGTGGGGTGGTAATATTAAAAACTTTACCCGTAACGGCAAAAGACGCATGGATATTGTAGTGGGTATTTCGTATGCCGATTCAATAGACGATGGCTTAAATGTACTTAAACAAATAGCCTGCTCAGAAGGGCGTTTACTAGCAGAGCCAGCGCCAAAAGTAATGGTGGTATCTATAGCCGAAAGTTCGGTAAACCTACAATT
>NZ_JBEOOL010001202.1:0-229 GCF_040309225.1 Pseudoalteromonas sp. GW168-MNA-CIBAN-0100
GACCAGGCACGCGCCCTGAACCAACTCTCAAAAATCCGAGGCTCCCTGCAAGGGCTCGAAGCAGTCGACCTTGAAAACCCTGAAAAGGCCCTCGAAGCGGTAGACCTCGACAAAGTGGCAGACCTGATCGACTACGTAGCAGAACACTTTGCCCTCGATGTCGAAGAATTCGAGAAATTCACCTCAGGAGAAGGCGGCATGTCCCGCGCATTCCTACTAACTCTCACAT
>NZ_JBEOOL010001203.1:0-229 GCF_040309225.1 Pseudoalteromonas sp. GW168-MNA-CIBAN-0100
GGATATGACAAAACAGCTCGGCTGTTTTTTGGGTATCATATAAGGCTGAATGGGCGTCTTTACCATCGAAGTCAAGACCTGCAGCTTTACAGGCGCGTGCCAATACTGTCTGACCGAAAGCAAGCGCGGCGAGGGTTACGGTATCAAAGACGGAAAAGTTATGGAAAGGGTTGTGGCTTTTACTGTTAGTACGTAGCACCGCTGCATTTAAAAACCCCAAGTCAAAGTG
>NZ_JBEOOL010001204.1:0-229 GCF_040309225.1 Pseudoalteromonas sp. GW168-MNA-CIBAN-0100
ATGCAAAACAAATCACTAAAAAAGAACCGGCATAACGGGCAAATTTAAATTGCTTCAAACGCCCTAAATGGTGCCAAGTAAAGTTACTAACCGTAAGCTGAAAACCTAAAATAAGTAATACAATACTGCCAGCTAGCAAGGTAGTGAGCGCAGGTGAATTTGTTAAGCGGTGCCACAACAACGAAATAATTTCAGGCAGTGCTGAGGCATTTAAGTGATAGCCTAAGTT
>NZ_JBEOOL010001205.1:0-229 GCF_040309225.1 Pseudoalteromonas sp. GW168-MNA-CIBAN-0100
GCTTCCTGCTGGCTAATTACACCATCGCCGTTGGTATCAAAAGAGGCAAAATCCACTGCTGCATAGGCTGCTGCTGAAGACGCTAAAACTAAAATCGCAAGTGATGTGTTTAATGCTTTCATAATAATTCTCCTATAAGAGGGAAATCCTTTTCTGAGATCCCTGTGCAATGAAAAAAGTCAAAAATTAAAAGTTTGCAAACTCAGCTTTAGAAAGCTCACCATTACCG
>NZ_JBEOOL010001206.1:0-229 GCF_040309225.1 Pseudoalteromonas sp. GW168-MNA-CIBAN-0100
CATAAGAGGTTTGCAATGAGTATTGAAATTAAAGTACCCGATATCGGTGGTGATGAAGTAGAAGTAACCGAAATCTTAGTAGCCGTTGGCGACGTTGTTGAAGTTGACCAAGCATTACTAACCGTTGAAGGCGACAAAGCATCAATGGAAGTGCCGGCCGATACAGCTGGCACAGTAAAAGAGATTAAAGTAAGCGTTGGCGACAACGTAGCTACTGGCTCTTTAGTGT
>NZ_JBEOOL010001207.1:0-229 GCF_040309225.1 Pseudoalteromonas sp. GW168-MNA-CIBAN-0100
CCATCTGCTACTGCATCAAGTGCTAAGTAACTTAAAAATAAGCCACCAAATACCAGCAGTACTACTTGTAAAATATCGGTATAAGCAACGGCTTTCAAACCACCATAAAGTGAATAAGCGACTGAAAATAAGGCTAAAAAGATCATTCCGTACATCCAGTCAACACCGGCAACAGTTTCTATTGCTAAACCACCAAGCCATAAAACAGCGGTTAAATTTACAAATACAT
>NZ_JBEOOL010001208.1:0-229 GCF_040309225.1 Pseudoalteromonas sp. GW168-MNA-CIBAN-0100
TTATTGAGCGTATTCCTACTAACCGCCAAACATTACTATTTAGCGCTACGTTTCCACGTGCAATAGAAGCTGTTGCAAAGCGTGTGCTTAGCAATCCAGTAATGGTTAAGGTAGAAGAAGAGCAAGCTAAAAGCACTATTAAGCAATACTTCTATAAAATGGATAACAATAAACAACGTTACCCAACACTTAAATTATTGCTGCTTAAATTTACCCCGCAAAGCTGTGT
>NZ_JBEOOL010001209.1:0-229 GCF_040309225.1 Pseudoalteromonas sp. GW168-MNA-CIBAN-0100
GTGGTATCTAATATTGCGCCGCATAACGCTAAAGTTAACTCGTATTTACGCGACATTGAGCCGGTTATTGCTATGCAGCCCGATGCGCTGATCATGTCTGATCCGGGGTTAATTATGCTAGTGCGAGAAAAATGGCCGACTATGCCTATTCATCTATCGGTACAAGCGAATGCGGTAAATTACGCGAGTGTACAATTTTGGGCAAAACAGGGGATTGAGCGAGTTATTT
>NZ_JBEOOL010001210.1:0-229 GCF_040309225.1 Pseudoalteromonas sp. GW168-MNA-CIBAN-0100
CTGGCAACACAGCGCCCATCGGTAGACGTAATTACCGGTTTAATTAAAGCAAATATACCAACGCGTATGGCGTTTCAGGTATCGAGTAAAATAGATTCGCGCACTATACTTGACCAACAAGGTGCCGAAAATTTACTAGGTATGGGTGATATGTTGTATTTACCGCCAGGTACAAGTGTTCCTGAGCGTGTGCATGGCGCGTTTGTAGACGACCACGAAGTACACGCAG
>NZ_JBEOOL010001211.1:0-229 GCF_040309225.1 Pseudoalteromonas sp. GW168-MNA-CIBAN-0100
GGATCGAACCGCACCTGATGGCACAGCGCCGGATGCAGCGCCATCACGACCTTTTTCGCGCGCACCGTGCCGCGATCGGTCTGCAACGTGACGATGTCGCGATCCCAGCCGACGATCCGCCGCACCGGCGACGACAGCCGCACCTTGTCGCCCAGTTGCTGCGCCATCCGGATGCTGAGAAGCTGCGAGCCACCGACGAAACGGGTTTCCTGCGCGCTATGCTTGATCG
>NZ_JBEOOL010001212.1:0-229 GCF_040309225.1 Pseudoalteromonas sp. GW168-MNA-CIBAN-0100
GTCATGACCCATAATATCCCCAAGTAACTACTTATATTAAGATTGTTATATCACGAGCAGCTAAAAACAGCTACACGGGGCTTGATGAAACTTAGCTAACTCATTGTGTATACTTAGGCGTATATCTAGTTAAAATCCAGGTAGCAGTACTGTTTGTAAAACACATAAAAAATTCATGGGCTTATTAGCGCAAAACTTGCGTCTTAGGCTTTTTAATGCATTAATACAT
>NZ_JBEOOL010001213.1:0-227 GCF_040309225.1 Pseudoalteromonas sp. GW168-MNA-CIBAN-0100
TGGTGGGTTATGATGGATTTGAACCATCGACCAATTGATTAAAAGTCAACTGCTCTACCAACTGAGCTAATAACCCGTTCCAGTTGCTAACTTATTTCTAAATTAAAGCCTGCGTAAATCCGCCGATTGATGCCACACACTATTCACAAGGAATAAAGAATGGTGGGTCATGATGGATTTGAACCATCGACCAATTGATTAAAAGTCAACTGCTCTACCAACTGAGC
>NZ_JBEOOL010001214.1:0-226 GCF_040309225.1 Pseudoalteromonas sp. GW168-MNA-CIBAN-0100
TAGAGTTTAAATTAGCAACCTAGTGATGCGGGAGTGGCGGAATTGGTAGACGCGCTGGATTTAGGTTCCAGTAACTTAGGTTGTGAGAGTTCAAGTCTCTCCTTCCGCACCATGTTCTTATTAAGAACTAAAACTAATTCAAATTTATAGTTGGGATATCGCCAAGCGGTAAGGCACCAGGTTTTGATCCTGGCATTCCCAGGTTCAAATCCTGGTATCCCAGCCA
>NZ_JBEOOL010001215.1:0-223 GCF_040309225.1 Pseudoalteromonas sp. GW168-MNA-CIBAN-0100
GGCGCAGGAGGATTCGAACCTCCGACCGCTCGGTTCGTAGCCGAGTACTCTATCCAGCTGAGCTATGCACCCACTTTATAGTTTACTTATTTTAACTCTAAGTAGAGCTTTTGCTTATTTAGACTCTAAGCAGAGTTATTAAAGCATGGTGGGCGCAGGAGGATTCGAACCTCCGACCGCTCGGTTCGTAGCCGAGTACTCTATCCAGCTGAGCTATGCACCC
>NZ_JBEOOL010001216.1:0-221 GCF_040309225.1 Pseudoalteromonas sp. GW168-MNA-CIBAN-0100
ATGGAGCAGTCTGGTAGCTCGTCGGGCTCATAACCCGAAGGTCGTCGGTTCAAATCCGGCTCCCGCAACCAATTTTTTATAAGATTTGGTTACTGTAAACTCTAGCTTAAGAGATAAAATAAAGTAGTCGATAGACTTAAAATATACAGGCGCGGGATGGAGCAGTCTGGTAGCTCGTCGGGCTCATAACCCGAAGGTCGTCGGTTCAAATCCGGCTCCCG
>NZ_JBEOOL010001217.1:0-220 GCF_040309225.1 Pseudoalteromonas sp. GW168-MNA-CIBAN-0100
GCCATCATTTCAGGTGTCATCTTAAGCGGTTTTCTTACACTTCTTCGGCGAAACAAAGCCCGCTCATGAGCTTGTTTATGTCTGTAACCTCGCTTACCTGTATTTCTAGAAAGCTCTCTTGAAATCGTAGATTGCGATAAATCAGTTAGCTCAGCAATACTTTGTTGCGTAAAACCACTTTTCTTTAGAACGGCGATCTGGCATCTTTGCGCATAGGTCA
>NZ_JBEOOL010001218.1:0-220 GCF_040309225.1 Pseudoalteromonas sp. GW168-MNA-CIBAN-0100
GTCATGACTCTGAGTTGTGATGAATTTTTACGGCGCTACTTACAACATGTATTGCCCAAAGGGTTTATGCGCATTCGCCACTATGGCTTTTTAGCTAATGCATGTCGCAAGCGAAAGTTAGGGTTAATAAAGGCTCAAGTATCAGCAACCCCATGCAAAGCGGTGAAGCCGAAGGTAGAGCAAGAACGATTAATACCCCATTGGTCTTGCCAGTCATGCA
>NZ_JBEOOL010001219.1:0-219 GCF_040309225.1 Pseudoalteromonas sp. GW168-MNA-CIBAN-0100
TGGATCACCTCCTTATACGATTTAGAACTTATTTGTTCGTAGTGTCCACACAGATGATTGTTAATTAGTGCTTGTCCCTTTGGGATAACTAATTAATATGCTCTTTAAAAATTTGGAAAAGCTGATAATAAAATTCTGATAAATACATTGTATTTATCAAGAGTTTTCAAAAGTAAAAAAAGAATGGTAGCAGTACCATTCAGTGCCATTTAGTTAACT
>NZ_JBEOOL010001220.1:0-218 GCF_040309225.1 Pseudoalteromonas sp. GW168-MNA-CIBAN-0100
GTTATGATGGATTTGAACCATCGACCAATTGATTAAAAGTCAACTGCTCTACCAACTGAGCTAATAACCCGCTCTATTGTTGCGTTTAAATGCAACTTACTACTTTACGTAAATCCGTCGATTGGAACCAATCACTATTCAAAGGAATAAAGAATGGTGGGTTATGATGGATTTGAACCATCGACCAATTGATTAAAAGTCAACTGCTCTACCAACTG
>NZ_JBEOOL010001221.1:0-217 GCF_040309225.1 Pseudoalteromonas sp. GW168-MNA-CIBAN-0100
CAGTTGGTAGAGCAGTTGACTTTTAATCAATTGGTCGATGGTTCAAATCCATCATAACCCACCATTCTTTATTCCTTGTGAATAGTGTTTGGCATCAATCGGCGGATTTACGTAAGCTTCATTCATAATTGAATAAGTGCATAGAGCGGGTTATTAGCTCAGTTGGTAGAGCAGTTGACTTTTAATCAATTGGTCGATGGTTCAAATCCATCATAAC
>NZ_JBEOOL010001222.1:0-215 GCF_040309225.1 Pseudoalteromonas sp. GW168-MNA-CIBAN-0100
GTATTACGCCATGCTTATGCAACACATCAACTTGAGTTAGGGATGCCGCTTCATCAACTTCAACATCAGCTTGGTCACAGTGACATTAGAACCACGCAAAGTTACTTACACTGGTTACCTGAATTAGGGCATGGTGGTATTGATTTACTCGCAAGTTGGGGAAACCAATGAGCGGCTTGCACCTCGCTGATATTTTAAATTCTGGCCTTGGGAAT
>NZ_JBEOOL010001223.1:0-211 GCF_040309225.1 Pseudoalteromonas sp. GW168-MNA-CIBAN-0100
ATTGGTAGACACAAGGGATTTAAAATCCCTCGACTAACAAGTCGTGCCGGTTCAAGTCCGGCCTCGGGCACCACTTTGTGGTTTAATTACATTACCAAGTGTAATTTGTAAATGGTTAATTTAGAATTAATATGATGCGGTACTAGCTCAGTTGGTAGAGCGCGACCTTGCCAAGGTCGAGGTCACGAGTTCGAGCCTCGTGTACCGCTCC
>NZ_JBEOOL010001224.1:0-206 GCF_040309225.1 Pseudoalteromonas sp. GW168-MNA-CIBAN-0100
GCTCAGTTGGTAGAGCAGTTGACTTTTAATCAATTGGTCGATGGTTCAAATCCATCATAACCCACCATTCTATGAAAGTTTTAATCGGCGGATTTACGCAGCTTTTTACAAAGCAGATTTATATAAGAGCGGGTCATTAGCTCAGTTGGTAGAGCAGTTGACTTTTAATCAATTGGTCGATGGTTCAAATCCATCATGACCCACCA
>NZ_JBEOOL010001225.1:0-206 GCF_040309225.1 Pseudoalteromonas sp. GW168-MNA-CIBAN-0100
TGGGTGATTAGCTCAGTTGGGAGAGCATCGCCCTTACAAGGCGAGGGTCACTGGTTCAAGTCCAGTATCACCCACCAAATTACATCAAGCGGTTAATTGACAACAAAGAATTAAATAACAGGCATACCTATTATATGTGGGTGATTAGCTCAGTTGGGAGAGCATCGCCCTTACAAGGCGAGGGTCACTGGTTCAAGTCCAGTATC
>NZ_JBEOOL010001226.1:0-205 GCF_040309225.1 Pseudoalteromonas sp. GW168-MNA-CIBAN-0100
ATGGAGCAGTCTGGTAGCTCGTCGGGCTCATAACCCGAAGGTCGTCGGTTCAAATCCGGCTCCCGCAACCAATTTTTAATTGGAAGCCAAGTTGTAATGTAAGCAACTTTAAATAAGTCTACAAATTTCAGGCGCGGGATGGAGCAGTCTGGTAGCTCGTCGGGCTCATAACCCGAAGGTCGTCGGTTCAAATCCGGCTCCCGCA
>NZ_JBEOOL010001227.1:0-203 GCF_040309225.1 Pseudoalteromonas sp. GW168-MNA-CIBAN-0100
TCGATAGCTCAGTCGGTAGAGCAGAGGATTGAAAATCCTCGTGTCCGTGGTTCGATTCCGCGTCGAGGCACCATTTATTGAAAAGCCTTGCTTATGCAAGGTTTTTTTATTTTAAGTGCTTTATAAAAGTTCTCAATCTTTAAAATTGAACGTGCCTTAGCACACAGTTTTGTGTGCCGACTTAGCTCAGCTGGTAGAGCAAC
>NZ_JBEOOL010001228.1:0-201 GCF_040309225.1 Pseudoalteromonas sp. GW168-MNA-CIBAN-0100
GCTCAGCTGGTAGAGCAACTGACTTGTAATCAGTAGGTCAACCGTTCGACTCGGTTAGTCGGCACCATTTATTTAAAGTAGTTTGAAAAGAAAGCTGTAATCAGTAGTCTGTTCAAATTACCCGTCGACTCGGTTAGTCGGCACCATTTATAAAGCTAAAAGTTAAATAATTATTTTATTTTTAGTTAGCACAGTTTATGT
>NZ_JBEOOL010001229.1:0-201 GCF_040309225.1 Pseudoalteromonas sp. GW168-MNA-CIBAN-0100
AGGATTATTACTAAAACAACGGGGTACTAACAAATAAAACAAAACTTCTTTCAAACTAGTATTCAAAATGGGTTATTACTAACCCATTAAATTGTGTAGCAATTAGATGCTAACAATGTTCTCGGCTTGTGGGCCTTTTTGACCTTGAGTAACAGTAAACTGTACACGTTGGCCTTCAGCTAAAGTTTTAAAACCGTCGCC